>NZ_LZDG02000079.1:0-571 GCF_001672555.2 Pseudomonas sp. AU11447
GGTACCGGTGGGCGGATCGCGCTGTTCCCGTCTGGGATGGCTTMRAAGTGCACTTCGAARCTGCGATCACGGGCGGCGGTGCAGTGGGTGCGGACGATCAGCGCGCCTTCGGTAAAAGCGGCCGGTGCGCCTCCTTCGACCTTSAGCACGTGGCCGGGGGCCAGGGCGGCGCTGCTGCTCGCGCCGTCGAGYCGGAGCTGGTCATTCAGATAGCGCTCGTGGGCCAATTGCGCGTAGAAGACGCCGCTTTCGGCGTGGCCTTCTTCATCGCCGCGCGCCAGSGGATCMCCCAGTGCCTGGTAGGGYTCGTCGGCGTAATGGTAGGCCTCGCCATACGTGGTGGGGGCGCCACGGGTAAGGTCGGCCTGGCCGTCGAGGTTCGCGCCGGCGTCGCGTGAGTAGTAGGCGCGGGTGCTGACCTGTTGCTGGATGACCTGGTGGCTGGCTTGCAGCTCCCACACGGCGTCCTGGCCGGTGGCTTCCAGTCCGCTCAGGGGGCGCAGCGGCAGGCTGAGGTCGCGCTGGTAGTGCATGGGCGCGTCATGGAACTCGACCACGTCGATTTTCAGCC
>NZ_LZDG02000080.1:0-75460 GCF_001672555.2 Pseudomonas sp. AU11447
CATTCGACGCCCCTCGAAGACGCAAGAATGTCCATGGGCAACACCTAGTAGTTTGGGTGCCGGCACTATACAACTTGCTCTTATCGATGGAATAGCCGTAGAGGTAGGCGTCTTCGGCCTGTTTGTCGGAAATCTGCGCAAAGGCGGGTATAGCCAGGGAAAGCAGGGACGCAGCAAGGATCAACCGTTTCATGGACACTCCTGTTGTATTGCCTGGAATCTTCGGCACCAGTACAGCGATCGACGGGGTATTACCGGCCGAACGAAATGCTCTCGGGCGGCAGATCGGACCGGGTCAGTGGAGTCTAGACCGAGGTTCGCAACTTGCCGGGGCGCTTCTGGCCGATCAGGTCGATCGTCTTTTTAGGTAGCACCGTGATTGGCGCGAAGTAAATGCTCGCAGTGGCTTGGCGGGGCTGAATTTTCATGTGGCATGAAAGGCCAAATGACAGGCGGCAGATGACAAGAAAACGCGGGGGAATACAGGAAAGATGGGGAGGGCGAAGCCTGGCGTCACCAGCGAGCCAGGTGGGGTTCGGCTATTGCCATCCGCGGTGTCTGGCGGCAAATGCCAAGTGGCTGACGTGAAGTGACAATTCTCCCGGCGGGCAGAGCAGCAGTATGGCGGCAGGACGCAATCGCCGTCCCTGCCTATCGTCCGCCTGAGGAGAATAACAATGCCAATGCCCACTCCCGTGTTCGAGCACAAGGAACTGCTGACGCTCAATACCCGTGAACTGCCGATCTACAAGGACGCCCTCGCGCCTTACTTCCCCGGCGTCGATGTACAGCCGCTGTACCTGGACCCGAACCTGGGCGTGTGGACCCTGCGGGTGATCTTCCAGCCCGGCGTCCGCCTGCCTTGCCACTACCACACCGGCCCGGTGCACCTGTTCACCCTGAGCGGCAAGTGGAACTACGTGGAATACCCCGACCAGCCGCAGACCGCCGGTTGCTACCTCTACGAGCCGGGCGGCTCGATCCACACCTTCAGCGTGCCGGCCGACAACACCGAGCCGACCGATACCGTGATGGTGGTGTACGGCGCCAACATCAACTTCGACCAGGACGGCAATTTCGTGAACGTCATGGACGCCACCGACATCATGCAGCTCATCGATCGCCTGGTGGTGGAGCGCGGCCTGGACCCGGCGCGTTACATCCGCCCCGGCCATGCGGGCTACACCGTCGGCTGAGTCCACTGGGCGGGCCATGGGCCCGCCCTTCACGAATATTCCTGGAGGGTGCTCGATGAGCCATCCTGCAATGCCGGTCGGCGCCAAGGGGCAGACCCCCGAGGTGCCGCGCTCGGTTTTCATCACTGGCGCCAGCGGCTTCATCGGCCAGGCGCTGGCCAAGCGCTACCGTGCGCTGGGCGCTGAAGTGCGCGGCATGGACCTGCGTGCCGACCCCGCCAACAGCGTGGTTGCCGGTGACCTGACGCGACCTGGGCAATGGGCCGAGTACGCCCGTGGCAGCGAGCTGTTCATCAACACTGCGGCCGTGGTGTCGCTGGCCGCACCCTGGAAGCAGTACCGCGAGGTTTCGGTGCGCGGCGTGCGCAACTGCCTGGACATCGCCATCCAGAGCGGCACCAAGCGCTTCGTGCAGTTTTCCTCCATTGCCGCCCTGGGCTGGCAGTACCCGGAGCAGGCCGATGAGCGCTGCGACGTGGTGATCGGCGAGCAGTACCGCTACGGCGTGGCCAAGGGCGCGAGCGAGCACCTGGTGCTGGCGGCTCACGCGGCGGGGGAGATCGACTGCACCATCGTGCGGCCCGGCGACGTCTACGGGCCTGGCTCGCGGGCCTGGCTCACCGAACCGCTGAAGATGGCCAAGGCTGGCGCATTGATCCTGCCCAATGGTGGCTCCGGGCGCTGGACGCCGGTGTACATCGACGACCTGCTGGACGGCGTGATGCTGGCGGCGGGCCTTGACCAGGGCAGGGGCCAGGTCTTCCACATCAGCGCCGCCGAGTCGGTCAGCTGCAAGGAGTTCTTCGGCCATCACTGGCGCTGGGCGGGGCGCTCCGGTTCGCCGCGCAGCCTTCCGCTGGGTGTGGCAACCGCACTGACCAGCATGATCTGGGGCGTCAATCGCCTCCTCGGGCGCCACGACGAAGTCACCCCGGACACCATGTACATGTTCTCCCGCACCGGTGGCATCTCCATCGACAAGGCGCGGCGGATGCTCGGTTACGCGCCGAAGATCAGCCTGGACGAAGGGCTGCGCCGTTCCGAGGCCTGGCTGCGCGAAGTCGGCCAGTTGAACTGATTGCTCCAGGCCGCCCTGGCGGGCGGCCATTCCCCCCAATACGGAGACGCTCAATGAAAGCCGTCGTCATGCGCGACAAGCAGTTGCTGGTCGATTCGCTCGCCACTCCCGAGCCCGCTGCGGGTGAGGTGCTGGTCAAGACCCTGGCCTGCGGTATCTGCGGTTCGGACCTGCACATGTTCCACCACTGCGAGCACGTGCTCGCCAACTTCAAGCGCGGCAATATCCCGATCGCCTTCGATGACCGCGAGGACGTGGTGTTCGGCCATGAATACTGTGCCGAGATTCTCGACCACGGCCCCGGCAGCGACCGCAAGCTCAAGGTCGGCACCCGTGTCTGTTCGCTGCCGTTCGTGATCACCCCGCAGCAGTTCCATCACATCGGCTTCTCCAATCGCTACCCCGGTGGCTATGGCGAGCAGATGGTGCTGGCCGAGCAGATGCTGCTGCCGGTGCCAGGTGATCTGCCCGCCGACATCGCCGCGCTGACCGAGCCGCTGACCGTCGCCGCCCATGCGGTGAATCGCGCGCAGCTCGACGGCAGCGAAGTGCCGGTGGTCATTGGCTGTGGTCCCATCGGCCTGGCGATGATCGCCATCCTCAAGTCGCGCGGTATCGGCCCGGTGGTGGCGGCGGACTTCAGCGCCGGCCGCCGTGCGCTGGCGGAGAAGATGGGCGCGGACGTGGTGGTCAACCCGGCCGAGCAATCGCCCTATGCGTCGTGGCTGGAAGTGGCTGCGCCTGCCGGCTACGACATCAACGGCCCGATGGCGCTGTTGGGGCTAGGCCCGCAACCCAGGCCGTGTGTGGTGTTCGAGTGCGTCGGCGTGCCGGGGCTGATCCAGCAGGTGATCCAGAACGCTCCGCCGCGCTCGCGGCTGATCGTGGTGGGCGTGTGCATGGAGAGCGACCGCATCGAGCCGCTGATCGGCATCGGCAAGGAAATGAACGTGCACTTCTCCTTCGGCTACACCGGCGAGGAGTTTGCGCAGACGCTTCACGCGCTGGCCGATGGAAAGCTCGACGGTGCGCCGATGATTACCGAGCGGGTGAAGCTGGATGGCGTGGCCGATGCCTTCGGCGCGCTGGCCCAGCCGGACCAGCACGCGAAGATCATGATCACCTACGACTGAGCCTGTGCCGCCGCCGCGGCGCGCAATTGCGCGCGCCGTTCCCGCGGCGGCGTTCCATACCAGCGCCGGCAGGCGCGGTTGAACGAACTCTGCTCGGCATAGCCGAGCAGGCCGGCGACCTGGGCCATGGGCATCTGCGCCTCGGCCAGGTAGAGATCGGCCAGTTCGCGACGGACGCCGTCCACCATGTCCTCGAATACCTGATCGTGTTCGGCGAGGCGCCGCTGCAGGGAGCGTTCGCGCATGCCCAGCTGCTCGGCGATCAACGGCAGTGCGCAGCGTTGCGTGGGCAGCAGCCGGCGAATCGCGTCTTCCACCTGAACATGGATTTCCAGTGGCTTGGCCGCGCCCAGGCTGCTGACGTATTCCATCATGGTGTCGTGCAGCTGGCGGTTGTGCTGGTCGATCGGTTTGCTCAGGTGTTCGGGCAGCAGCACCAGCCCGGTACACGCCTGGCCGAAGTGCATGCGGGCCCCGAAGAAGCGCTGGTAGCGCTGCTGCGGCAGGCGCGCCTCGGTGCGCGAGAGTACGGCGTGAGGCTTGAAGCCGGGGCCGTAGAGCATCTGCAGGGTCTTGAACATGACCCCCAGGGACAGCTCGATGATCTGCGTCTGGCGCGGCAGCGGGCGCAGGCGCAGCTCGTAGATCAGGTGCGGCCGGGCAGGGTCCAGGTCACTGTCCAGGTACACCAGCACCCCGGGGCTGTAGGTGTCGAGGAAGCGGGTGATGGCCGCCAGCGCCTCGCCGACATTGCGCGCGTTCTGTCCCACCACGGCCAGCGGGCCGAGGATGGTGATGCTCTGCCGTTCGGCCAGGCGCAGGCCGAAGTCCACACAGTTCAGGCGTTCGGCGCACAGCTCCAGGAGGTTGATCATGGAGCGGTAGGGGATGACGGCGGCGCCGTTGTCCAGCAACGCCGGGTCGATGCCCATCTGCCGTAGCAGCGGGTCCGGGTCGCCACCCAGGTCCCTCACCAATTCGGGGAATCCGGTCAGCGAAGTGGCTCTGATCAGCGCAGTCATGGGCGTGTCGCTCGTTCAGCTCGAAAGCTGCCTTCCAGGCAGCGTGGGCAGGGTGCAAAGCCACGGATGGCGTGTGCTCACATCCTCTCCAGTTTTTTTCCGCGGCAACAGGATTATTCGACGCCTGACGTCAAATGCCAAATCCATGACATCAGCGGACAAATGATTCTGCAAGGCCCCTGTGCATGCTTGGGCAAACCAACAAGAACGCTCACCCAGCGGGCCACTCCAGGCCCGGCGCGGCAAGGGCGATGCCGGAGACCTGCATGCATAACAACAATCACGCTGTCCGTTCCCTTCTCAAACCGCTGGCCCTGGCCGTATCCCTGGCATCCGCCGGTGCGGCGCATGCCTTGCCATTCCAGCTGGAGAACGGCTGGGAAGGGGAGTGGAACACCACGTTGTCGGTCGGCTCCCAATGGCGGGCAGAGGGCCAGGACAATGACCTGTACAGCGCCGCCAACGGCGCCCTGCGCGGCAAGTCCGGCGGCACCGGCGGCTCGGTGGATGCGGGCAACCTGAACTACGACAAGGGTGACCGCTTCTCCACCATCGCCAAGTTCGTCACCGACCTGTCGCTGCGCAATGGCGACATGGGCGGGATGATCCGCGTCAAGGGCTGGTATGACGAGGCGCTGAAGGACGAAGACGTCAATTTCGGCAGCGCCTCCAACGGCTACCGCAAGAAGCCGCTCAACGACGACGGCTATTCCGACCTGCAGAAGTTCAGCGGCGTCTATCTGCTCGATGCCTACCTGTACAACACCTACTACTTCGACGAGACGCCGGTGCAACTGCGCCTCGGGCGCCAGGTGGTGAACTGGGGCGAGAGTGCGTTCATCCAGGGCATCAACCAGATCAACCCGCTGGACGTCCCGGCGCTGCGCCGTCCGGGCACCGAGCTCAAGGAAGCCCTGATCCCCGTGTGGATGGCCTACATGAACGTCGGCCTGCCAGCCGGCGTGTCGATGGAGGCCTTCTACCAGCTCAAGTACGAGAGCACCGCCATCGAAGGCTGCGGCCATTACTGGTCGGTCACCGAGAGTGCGATCGGCCAGGACTTCGGCGACTGCCAGCTGGGTACCTTCCTGGGCGGCACCAATCCGTCCTCGCCGACCAAGGTGGCCGCCGGTGCCTATCTGCCGGAGATCAAGGGCAAGGACCCGCACGACAGCGGGCAGTGGGGCGTGGCCTTCCGCCTGCCGGTGGATGCGCTGGATGGCGAAGTGGGGCTGTACTACCTGAACTACCACTCGCGCACGCCTTACCTGGGGCTGCGCAGCACCAGTTCGGCGGCCATGACCGAGTTCCCCAACGCCGGTACCCCCGGCGCCGTCGCGCGTAACGCCGCCGGGCAATTCGTCGGGCCGAGCTGGGAATACCCCGAAGACATCCGCCTGTTCGGCCTGAGCTTCACCACCACGCTGGCAGGCTGGTCCATCGGCTCGGAACTGAGCTACTCGCCCAACCAGCCGGTGCAGATCAATGGCGCCGACCTGCTCAATGGCGCGATTGCCGGCATTGGCCCGGCCGCTGATCTGATCCAGCAGGTCAAGGTCGCCAGCTCGCCGTTCACCGCCGGCTGGGATCGCTACGAGAAGACCCAGTTCCAGGTCAACGGCGTCAACGTCTTCCCCAACGTGCTCAAGGCCGACAACCTGACGGTGATCGCCGAGGCCGGCTTCCAGTGGAACAACGTGCCCCAGGGTGACGACGACCGCCGTTACGGTCGCGGCTTCATCTACGGCCTGGGTTCCAGCCCGACCATCCCCGCTGGCGGCAATACCTGCACCTCGCCGGTGGCCAGCCTGCGCAACAGCAGCCCGGCCGGCTGCAAGAACGATGGCTACGTCACCGACTTTGCCTGGGGTTATCGCCTGCGCGGGCAGCTCGACTACAACAACTTCCTCGGCACCAGCATCACCGCGTCGCCCTACGCCTTCCTCGGCCAGGACGTCGACGGCGTATCGATGGACGGCCAGTTCAACGAGGGCCGGGTGACCTCCGCCATCGGCATCACCTTCGATTACAACAAGCAGCAAAAGCTCGACTTCAGCTACGTCAGCTTCGACAACAGCGCCGAGTACGACCCGCTGCACGACCGCGATTTCTACGCCGCCAGTTACAGCTACAGCTTCTGACAGAACAACAAGAGGTCATACCGATGAACAAGCCATACCGTGCCGCGCGCCTGGGCGGCCTGACGGCGGCCCTGCTGCTCGCCCTGAGCAGCCAGGCCCACGCACAACTCACTGCCGAGCAGGCCGCGCGCCTGGGCAAGGACCTGACACCGCTGGGTGGCGAGATGGCCGGCAATGCCGACGGCTCGATTCCCGCCTACACCGGCGGCATGACCCAGCCGCCCGCCGGCTGGAGCGCGGCGCAGGGCTACGTCGACCCGTTCGCCGGGGAGAAGCCGCTGTTCACCATCACCGCCGCCAACCTGGCGCAGTACAAGGACAAGGTGACGCCGGGCATGCAGGCGCTGCTGGCCAAGTACCCGACGTTCAAGATGCCGGTCTACCCGACGCACCGCACCGCGGCAGTCCCGGCTGCGGTTGCCGAGAAGGTGAAGCAGGAGGCGGTGAACGCCCAGCTCAACGGCTTCGGGGTGAGCAATCTGAATGGCACCACCACGCCGTTCCCGATTCCGAAGAATGGCCTGGAGGCCATCTGGAACCACAACCTGCGCTACCTTGGCGGCGGCCTGCAGCGGACCTACGCGTCCTTCCCGGTGCGCGGCAGCGGTGACTTCTACACCGTGCGTATCCAGGAAAACCGCGTCTTCGACACCAACATGGACAAGCAGTCGGACAACCGCCTGCTCAACTATTCTGCGCGCTTCATCTCGCCGGCCACCCTGGCGGGCACCGTGCAGCTGGTGCACGAGCCGATCGACCAGGTGAAGGAAGTACGGTCGGCGTGGATCTACAACGTCGGCCAGCGCCGCGTGCGCCGTGCCCCCGACCTGGCCTACGACAACGTCAACGACGGCACCGAAGGCCTGCGTGTGACCGATGACTTCGACGGTTACAACGGCGCGCCGGATCGCTTCGACTGGAAGCTGGTCGGCAAGCAGGAAATGTACGTCCCGTACAACGACTACAAGCTGGGCAGCAAGGACGTGAAGTACAAGGACCTGCTTACGCCCAATACGCCGAACCCGGACCTCATGCGCTACGAACTGCACCGCGTGTGGGTGGTGGAAGGCACGCTGCGCCCGGATGCCAAGCACGTCTACGGCAAGCGCGTGATGTACCTCGACGAGGACTCCTGGACCGTACTGGCCAGCGACGCCTACGACACCCGCGGTACGCTCTGGCGCATCGGCGTGCACCCGCTGGTCCAGTTCTACGACGCCCAGGTGCCCTGGTACCGCGCCAACATCTGGCACGACCTGAGCAACGGCAGCTACTACCTCGCCGGCCTGGCCAACGAGGAAGCGCAGCCCTGGACGTTCGGTATCAAGGGTCGCTTCGTCGACTTCCAGCCCGACGCCCTGCGTCGCATGGGCAACTGATACCCGACGACCCTCGTTGAACCCGGACGGGCCGCTGCCGGCGGCCCGTTCGCTCGCTGGAAATTCGCTCATGTCGCTACGCCAACTTCTGCTGGCCGCAGGACTCTGCCTGCCGGCCTCGTATGCCTTCGCCCAGCCGCCGGCACCGGACTATGCCGTGCGCCCGGACCGTGTGCTGCTGCTCAACATCGCCGACACCGGCGCCGGCCTGGTGGCCGTCGGTGAACGTGGCGTGGTGCTGCGCGCCGACGAACCCGGTGAGCATTGGGTCAGCACCCGCGCACCGACCACCCGCACGCTGGCCGGCGTTGCCTTCGCCGATGCCCGCCACGGTGTCGCCGTCGGCCACGGCGGTACCCTGCTGCGCAGCGACGATGGCGGCCAGCATTGGCAGGCGGTCGAGGCTGACACCAACGGCGACGCGCTGCTGGGCGTCGCTGCCATGGGCGAGGGGCGGATGGTCGCCTGGGGCGCTTTCGGGCTTTACCTGATGTCGGCGGACAACGGCGTCACCTGGCAGCGCCACAGCGTGCTGGGCGATGACTTCGACCGGCACATCTCGCAGATCATCGCCCTGGCTAGCGGCGATTGGCTGCTGGTGGGGGAGAGCGGCACGCTGGCTCGCTCGGCCGACCACGGCCAAACCTGGCAAGCCATGCCCAGCCCCTACGCCGGCAGCCTGTTCGGCGCCTTGCAGCTCAAGGGCGGCGGCCTGCTGATCTACGGCATGCGCGGCAACCTCTGGTACTCGGCCGATGCCGGCCAGAGCTGGGAACAACGGCCGACCGGAACCACCTTCGCCCTCAACGGCGCCGTCCAGCTCAAATCCGGCCGCGTGCTGGTGATGGGCAACAGCGGCCTGCTGCTGGCCAGCGATGACCAGGGCGGCCATTTCGGCGTCCAGCCCTCGACCCATGCCAGCCTCGCGCGTGCCATCGAACGCGGCGACGGCCAGCTGCTGGCCGTGGGCGACCGTGGCGTGATGACGCTTCCCACTGCCGCGCCCCAACCGCAGGACTGATCCATGAGCATGCAGGAAAGCTTTGTGAAGAATGCCGACCACCTGGAACGCCAGAACTTCTCCCGCGGCGTGGTAGGGCGGGTGTCCTACTGGATCTTCCACCAGCGCAAGCCGCTGCTCGCGCTGTTCATCCTGATCACCCTGGCGCTGGGCTACAGCGCCAGCCACCTCAAGGTGGAAGCGGGCTTCTTCAAGATGATCCCGCTGCATCACCCCTACATGAAGACCTTCCTGGAGTATCAGAAGGACTTCGGCGGCGCCAACAAGGTGCTGGTGGCGGTGAAGAATGACAAGGGCGAGATCTTCACGCCGCAGGCCATGGCCGCGCTGCGCAAGGTCTCCGATGAAGTGTTCTTCATCAATGGCGTGGAGCGCAGCTCGGTGACCTCGCTGTTCACCTCCAACGTGCGCTACACCGAAGTGGTGGAGGACGGCTTCACCGGCGGCAACCTGGTGGATTCCAGCTACGCCGGCAAGCCCGAGCAGATCGCCCAGGTACGCGAGCGCACGCTGAAATCCGACTGGGTCGGGCGCATTGTCTCCAACGACCTCTCTGCCGCCATGGTGGTCGCCAACCTGCAGGAAACCGACCCGACGACGGGGCAGCGCCTGGACCTGCAGGACGTGGCGAAGAAGCTCGAACAGATCCGCCAGGAAAACCAGAGCGCGGGTATCAGCATCCACATCATCGGCTTCGCCAAGTCCGTGGGCGATATCGCCGAGGGCGCGTCGGGCGTGCTGATCTTCTTCATCATCGCCTTCGTCATCACCGCGGTACTGCTGTTCTGGTACTCCGGCTCGCTGATGCTCACCGGCTGGGCGCTGATCTGCGCCGTGGTGCCGGTGATCTGGCTGCTCGGCCTGCTGCCGCTGCTGGGGCTGACCCTGGACCCGATGTCGATCCTGGTACCGTTCCTGATCTTCTCCATCGGCGTTTCCCACGCGGTCCAGATGACCAACGCATGGAAGCTGGAGACCCTGCACGGCGCCGACGGCGTGACCGCCTCGCGCAACTGCTTCCAGAAGCTGTTCATCCCCGGTGCCGTGGCGCTGCTGGCCAATGCCCTGGGCTTCATGGTCATCGCCCTGGTGGACATCGAGATGGTGCGCGAGCTGGCGATCACCGCCACGCTGGGCGTCTCGGTGATGATCGTTACCAACAAGATGCTGCTGCCGATCCTGCTGTCGTTCATGCGCCTCTCCGCTGCCGATGCGCAGAAGCTGCGCGGCAAGGAAACCCTCGGTGCAGCACTGTGGGAACGCCTGGGCGTTCTGGCGACCCGCCGCGGCGCTGCCTGGGCGCTGGCCTGTGCCGCGCTGTTGCTGGGCTTCGGCCTGTTCGAGGCGCGGCACCTGCATGTCGGCGATATCGGCGCGGGGGTACCGGAGCTGCGCGCGGACTCGCGCTACAACCAGGACGTGGCGGTGATCACCCGCGACTTCGCCATCGGTGTCGATCTGCTGCAGGTCATCGCCCGCGCCAAGGGCGATGAGGAAACGCCCTGCGTGAAGCGCACGGTGCTCGACCCTATCGGCGAGCTGGAGTTGTACCTGCGCCAGGACGATGGCGTGTCCTCGGTGCGCAGCCTGGCCGGTTTCGTCGGCAGCATCACCCAGGCCTACGCCGAGACCGACCTGAAGTGGCGCGTGCTGCCCGAGCCTACCGCGCAGATCGCCCAGGGCGTGGGCTTCGCCACGCGCGTTGGCACCGAATACATGAACAGCGCCTGCAACGCGATCCCGGTATCGATCTACACCCGCGACCACCAGGCCGACACCATCGCCACGCTGATGGACAAGATCAAGGCGTTCAAGGCCGCCAACGACAACGACCAGGTCGAGTTCCAGCTGGCTTCCGGCAACGTCGGGGTGATGGCCGCGACCAACGAAGTGGTGCACGCCGGCGACAGGCTGGTGAACAGCGCGCTGTTCGCCTCGGTCACGCTGCTGTGCCTGTGGATGTTCCGTTCCTGGCGCATCACCCTCTGCGTGATCGTCCCGCTGGCCCTGGTGACGGTGCTGTGCAATGCGCTGATGGCGCTGCTGGGCATCGGCGTCAAGGTGAACACGCTGCCGGTAGTCGCGCTGGGCGTCGGGGTCGGGGTCGACTATGGCATCTACCTGTTCGAGCGCATCAAGCACGAGATGTACGAGCGCGGTTGCAGCCTGCGCGAGGCCTTCGTCGAGGCGCTGAAACAGCGCGGCACGGCATCGGTATTCACCGCCGTGACCATGACGCTGTCCATCGCCACCTGGGCATTCTCCTCCCTGAAGTTCCAGGCCGACATGGGCATCCTTCTGGCCTTCATGTTCCTGGTCAACCTGCTCGGCGCGATCCTCCTGCTGCCGGCGCTGGCGGCCTGGCTGGTACGACCCGTCGACGCCAGTCGGCACTGATCAAGGGCAGGGCGGGGCAACCCGTCCTGCTGCAACGAGCACGCGAAGCGAGCACAGAGGTCATCGACGCTTGTCGGGGATTTGCCGAGAAACCCGGCCCGGAAGTTGGGGCCGGGTTGCATTTGCCAGCCACGGCGCCACAGCTACCTTTATTCTGGCGCCACGGAATTCGATGCAACGGCAGCTCCCGTTCGATCGCGTGCCCGCAAGCTTCCCCTGAAGGCCCTGACGACCCCATGGAGTTAGAAACTTGATGAAGCACAAGATCGGATACAGCCTGCTCGCCCTGGCACTCTGCACCACACTGTCGCTGAGTGCCCAGGCCGGTGAGAATTCCGCCGGAAAACCCGCTGCGGAGGTGCCGGGCATTCCCGCGGGCACCGTGATCACGCCCACCAGCGCACGGGTGATTGCCCAGGACGCCTACCTCTGGGGTTGGCCGTTGGTAAACGCCTTCAATCGCCGCGCCTCATTCTCGAAGGCGCCGGAACCCGGCCTGATGGGCGGTATCCTGCCGGCGGCGCCGACGGGTTACGTCAGCATGCTCAGCGACTACATTTCACCCGAGCAGCGCTGGGTCGCGCACCCGAACCAGGACGTGGTCTATGGCTTCGGTTTCGGCGCCACCGACGATGATCCGGTGGTCCTCCAGGTGCCGGATTTTGGCGACCGCTTCTGGGTCTACGCGCTCTATGACGCCCGCAGCGAGGAGTTCTCCAAGCTCGGCAAGCAATACGGCACCAAGCCGGGCAACTACCTGGTGGTGGGGCCGAACTGGAAGGGCACGGTGCCCGAGGGCATCACCGAGGTGATCAAGTCGCCCACCGAGCTGGTGGCCATCGGCCCGCGTGTCTTCATGGGTGACAGCGAGGCGGACCACGAGGCGGTGAAGAAGGTGCTGCAGCAGGTGGTGGTGTATCCGCTGAGCAAGTACGACGGCAAGTCGGTGACCAAGGACTGGACCAAGACGCCGCATTTCCCCGCCGCGCAGAGCTCCTCCAGCGAAACCCGCTGGGTCGATCCGAACAAGTTCTTCGATGAACTGCCGCAGGTGCTCGACAAGGTCCCGCCGCTGGCGGGTGAAGAGAGCCGCTACGCCATGCTGCGCGCGGTACTGGACGCCGCCGCGAAGGACCCGGCGATCAAGGATGTGCTGGTCAAGACTGCGGTCGAGACCGAGGAGCAGGTGATCACCCCGCTGTTCTCCTTCCGCACCAACGGCTCGCGCCTGCCCAACGGCTGGAACTCGCCCACCAACGTCGCCCGCTGGGGCAATGACTACCTGACCCGCACGGCGACGGCGAAGTCCAACATGTACACCAACCAACCCGAGGAAACCCGCTACTTCTTCCTCGAAGTGGATGGCAAGGGCGAGCGCCTGAACGGCAATCACAGCTACACCGTGACGTTCGCGAAGGGCCAGACACCGCCAGCCAACGGCTTCTGGTCGCTGACGATGTACGACCCCAAGCACTTCTTCGCGGCCAACTCGCTCAAGCGCTACTCGGTCGGCACCAAGAACCTGGATCACATGAAGTACAACGACGACGGTTCCCTGACCATCTACGTGCAGCACGACTCGCCGGGCAAGGACAAGGAAGCCAACTGGCTGCCGGCGCCGAAAAGCGAGTTCGAGATGACCATTCGCACCTACTGGGCCAAGCCCGAGGTGCTGAGCGGGGAGTGGACGCCGCCGGCGGCTGTCCGGGCCCATTGAGGAGGGGGCGGCCGGGAGTTCAACCGACTCTCCCGGCCGCCTTCGGGCTGGCGCTGCTGATCAGTCCGCGACTTGCTCGAAGTCGGGCATCTTGAAGGTCTTGTTGTTGAACTCCGCAGTCGGCCCGTAGAAACGGATGGCCGGCAGCGGGCGTTTGCCGGAGGTGGGAATCCAGTTGGCTTCCAGGCCCTCGGGAGCTTTGGGACCGACATACAGGGTGACGCCGCCGTCGGCGTTCTTCTTCATCTTGTCGACATCGAAGGACGACAGGGTCGTGCGGTTGCTGTCGCTGTAGATGAAGGAGAAGGTGGCGCGGTCGTAGACGGTCAGGGCCCAGAACTGCTTGACCGGCATCTTCGCGGGCACGTCGACCTTGTAGAGCTTGCCGGCCTCCAGCGGCTTGCCGTCCTTGTCGGCCATGGCCATCTGGTAGGAGGTGGCCGGGGAAGCGCTGAGCACCTTGGGCATGTAGGTGCACCAGAAGTATTCCGCTGCGCGCTCGGTCAGGTCGATGCGGTCGTCGTAGACGAACTTGAACTCCTGGTTCTTGTCCGCCTGCAGCAGCGAGACGTAGTGGCGGTCGGGCCAGTACACGCGCTTGGCCATGTTCTTGTCGAACCACTCCTGCAGGTAGAACCAGGCATCGATGGCGGCCTGGTGCATGGCGCGCTTGGCTGTTTCATCGGGCGAGAAGGGTTTGCCTTTCTCGATGCCCAGCGAGGCCAGCATGCCCATCATCACCTTGTCGTGCTCGCGGACGGGCTCGACACTCATGATCGCGTGCATGTCCTCGAAGTGGCGCTCGTCGTAGAACGGCAGCGTCGGGTAGCGCTCGTGTGCGGGGTCGATGAACTTCTGTTGCGGCGGATTCTTCGCCTGCTCCAGGTAGTACATGCGCAGTTGCTTGGCGTACGCGTAGGCATCCGCTGAGGTCTTCCCGGGCGGCGGCACCGAGCGGAACGCCAGGGCAATCCGGTAATTGGGTGAGGCGACGTGGAAATAGCCCTTGGGAACCGTGCCCTTGTAGTCCGGAGCGGTGAAGAGGTACTTGCCGCCCTTGCCCTTGTCGATGCCCGCCGGGCCGACGTCGGCGATGGTGAACTGCCACGCATCCACGACCTGCCCGTACAGGCTGCCCGCGGCGCCGGCCGCGGGCACTTCCAGCACTACGGGGCCCTTGCGCAGGTCGGTGTAGGCGGCGATGTAGGGGGTGGTGCTGTTGGCGGTGATGGCCTCCAGCTGCGGGGTCGCCGTCTGCGAATAGGCGATGATGTCGTTGTCCTTGTAGCCGAGGTTCTCGAACGCGGCGCGGCGGAAGGAGTAGATGGAGATTGCCGGCATGTTCCAGAGGATGGCTTCGAAGGCCCGCTGGTACTTGATCTGGTAATCGAAATCCTTGGTCGACGGGCTGGAGCCGGCAGGCGGCTGGCCGCCCAGGGGTTCCTGCGGGCCTGCCACGGCGATGGATGCAGCCATGCCGAGTGCGCCGGCCAGCAATACAGGCAGCAAGGCTCTGCTGATGGAGTTGTTGAGCGGGGACAAGCGAGTCATCGATCCTTCTACGGCTCTCATGGGGTCTCCTGATGAAGAGCTGCACGTGCGCTGGAGGGCTCCATCCCAACCGTTCCGGAGTGCGCCGCCTGCTTGCGTCGCGCTGGCGGAAACCCTTCCACGGTCGACTGCCTGGATAGGTGAAATTCGTACTCGCGAAGTGTAGTTGCGAATTTTCCGGGGACCTTCCGATGATTCCCTCAGTCAGGCGGTCGGGTGCATGGCGGCTCGATTACGCGCATGCCGGGTAGGGCGATCTATCAGCCGATCTTCAGGGCACGGTCCAGCGACCAGGCGCCTGCGCCGCGTCCAATCAGCAGCAGGAGCAGGCCCGCCCAGGACAGGTGCGTCGGCCAGGCATCGGGGTAGACGAACACTTCGATCACGGTGGTCATGCCCAGCAGGGCGAGGGCGGAGAGGCGGGTGAACAGGCCCAGCACCAGCAGGACCGGGAAGAAGTGTTCTGCGTAGGTCGCCAGGTGCGCGGCTATATAGGGTGGCACCAGCGGCAGCACGTATTCGGTCTGGAACAGTTCGTAGGTGCTCGGCGTGATGGTCAGGATGCCCTCGACCTTGGTGCGCCCGGACAGGAAGAAGATCGAAGCGATCCCCAGGCGCGCTGCCAGGCACAACAAAGAGTCGCTGAGCAGGGACTGCAGGCGGTTGGCGATGGTGTTCCAGTGCTGGCGAAGGGCGCCGCCCGGGTAGTGGCTGCGGGAGATGTCCATGGCGGCTTCCTCAGGTGAGTTTCAGCGGTTGGAACACGGCGGCGCCGAGCAGGCTGCCCAGCAGCACCGTGAAGTCGAGGTCGGCTTGCGCCCTGAGCGCCAGGGTCGATGCCTGATCGAGGTCATGACCGCTGGCGCAGGCATCGAGGAAAGCGCAACCGCCCACGTCCAGTGCCTGCCAGGTGACGCCCTCGGCATGGCCGACCAGCAGCGCGCCTTCAGCGTGCCAGGGCAGCTCTTCGGGCAATGGCAGCGCGTCGCGGTTGTAGCGCCAGATGCTGTAGATCGGCTGTTGGTCAAACCAGCGCCAGCGTGCGCTGGCGCGGGGTTGCAGGTGACAGGGGGCAAGGTCGGAAGCGGTCATCCCCGCCAGGTCGGACCACTGCAGCGCAGGTTCCTGTGGCGCGGTGTAGGCTTCCAGCCACAAGCGGTCGAGGCGTGCCACGTCGGCCAGGTAGGGCAACTCGCGAGCGGGTTCGAAGGCGTCGAGGAAATCGGCGAAGTCTTCGCCGTAGAGAACCAGGCGCGCGTCGTTCGGCGGTGTCTGCTGTGCGTGGATGGCCGCCGCGCCGCGCAGCCAGTCAGTGCCGACCAGGCGTTCGACACTGGGGAAGTTGTCGCACAAGGCGTCGGTGCAGCCCTTGAGCACGGTGTTGCGGTAGACGCTGAAGCCGGCCTGCTCGGTCAAACCTTGCAGGCCGGGGGGAGAACGCTGGTACAGCGCTTCGACGAAAGCTTCCTGGAAGGTGCCGAGGGACGTCTTCATGCGGCCACCTCCGCCCGGTTGAGGATGCCCTGGGCGATTTCGCGCTCGGCCAGCAGTTCGCTGAAGGCGGGGATGTGGTCGTCGCGTTCGATCAGCGTCGGGCGCGGGCCGATGCGCCGGATCAGGTGCTGGTAGAGCTCCCAGACCGGTTCGGCGATGGGGGCGTCGTGGGAGTCGATCAGCAGCTCGCCGCGCTCGTCGTGGCTGTGCCCGGCCAGGTGGATTTCCAGGATGGCTGCGGCGGGGAATCGGTCGAGATAGCGCTTGGCATCGAAGCCGAGATTGTGCGCGCTGACGTGTACGTTGTTGATGTCCAGCAGCAGGCCGCAGCCGGTGCGCAGCGCCAGTTCGGTGAGGAGTTCGATCTCGTCCCAGTCGTGGCCGTCGAGGCGAAGGTAGTGGCTGGGGTTTTCGATGGCGATGCGCCGGCCCAGGGCATGCTGGGTACGCTCGATATTGTCGACGATACGGGCCAGGGCCGCGTGGCTGCGCGGGAAAGGCAGCAGGTCCGGCAGGTACCGGCCGCGCCAGGTGGACCAGGCCAGGTGCTCGGAGATCAGCACGGGCTGCACGCGCTCAACCAGCGCGCGCAGCCGCAGCAGATGAGCCTCGTCGGGGGCGGCGTCCGCTGCCAGGGACAGCGAAACCCCGTGCAGCGACAGCGGATGCCGTTCGGCGATCCGCTCCAGCCAGGCAAGGCGGGGGCCGCCGACCATGTAGTTTTCCGGATGCACTTCGAACCAGAGCCCTCGCGCGCAGCAGTCGAGCGCCTGGGTGTAGTGCTCGGCCTTGAGCCCAAGCCCGGCACCCGGTTGAGTCGATACGTTCATGGTCGGCAGCCTGCACTCAGGACTTCATCGGGGTCAGCGAGCCCATGCCGTGCGGCGTCTTGATCGAGGCGCAGGTGCCGGCCGGGACGTTCTTCCAGTGCATGCCGTCGTAGTCCTTCTTGGCGCTGCCTGCGCAGGTGGTGCCAGCGCCGGCCTTGCAGTCGTTCTTGCCGGCCAGTGCCACGCCGTAGCATTTCTCCATGGCCGCGCCCGTGCTGGCCTTGGTATTCATGTCGTCGGCCAGTGCGTTCCCGGCAAGGGCGGCAAGGGCAAGGGCGGCGGTGGCGAGGGTGAGGTTTTTCATGGTGCGGTCTCCCGTTGGGTGGTGGGGCCGCACAGAGATTTCCGGCGGCTTGTCGAGTAGTTCGCCGGGAGTGGTGATCCGGTTACAGCCGCCTGAAGATTTTTTTGAGATTTCCCTGGGGCGGCCCTAAGGTATTGAACAGCTGCCTGTTTTTTCTGCGGGCCGGCGATCTGCCAGCAAGCGTGGGGCAGACTCGGGAAGATTTTCCTTGCGCGCTGTAACCAGGACGGTCGATGCAACGAACTACCAGCCAGGATGTGTTGATCGCGCGCGAAGCGCACCTTCAGACACTGCTGATGCAGGGCATGGCCGGTAACGCGGTGGCCTACCGCGAGTTCCTCGCCGCCCTTGGCTCGCACTTGCGCGCGTTCCTGCGCCGCCGTCTGGCGCAGCGCCCCGGCGAGGTGGAGGACCTGGTGCAGGAAGTCCTGCTGGCCGTGCACAACGCCCGCCACACCTATCGCGCAGAACAGCCACTGACGGCCTGGGTGCAGGCGATTGCGCGCTACAAGCTGGCTGACCATTTCCGCGCCTTTGCCCGTCGCGAGGCGCTGCATGATCCGCTGGACGACGATGAGGGCGAACTGTTCGCCACCGAGGACGACCAGCCGGCGCAGGCCAGCCGCGATCTGGGCAAACTGCTGCAGCAATTGCCGGACAAGCAGCGCCTGCCGATCGTCCATGTGAAGCTGGAAGGGTTGTCTGTAGAGGAAACGGCAAGCCTGACCGGGCTTTCCAGTTCCGCCGTGAAGGTCGGCATCCACCGCGGGCTGAAGGCCCTGGCGAACATGATCCGAGGGTTGCGAAGCGATGAAGACCAATGAACTGATCGACCTGCTGGCTGCCGGCGAGAGCGCGGTCGATCGGCGAGCGCTGGGCAAGCGCTTTGCACTGGCTCTGCTGGGCGGCGGCCTGGGCGCGATACTGCTGATGGCCGCGCTCTATGGGGTGCGCGCGGACCTCGCTGACGTCGCGCGGACTCCGCTGTTCTGGGCCAAGGTCGCGCTGCCCGGCAGCCTGGCGCTGATCGCGTACGGGTTGAGCAGCCGCCTGGCGCGGCCGGGAGTGAAGGGCGGTGCAGCGTGGCTGCTGCTCGGGCTGCCGGTGCTGCTGGTGTGGCTGGGTGGCGCGGTGGAGCTGGCCGCGGTGCCTGCCGAAGCGCGCGCCGGGCTGATACTGGGCAAGACCTGGCGCACCTGCCCGCTGAACATTGCGCTGCTCTCGATACCCACATTCATCACCGTCTTCTGGGCGCTGCGTGGGCTGGCGCCTACCCGGCTGCGCCTGGCCGGTGCTGCTGGCGGCCTGCTCGCCGGGGCTACCTCGACCCTGGCGTACTGCCTGCACTGCCCGGAGATGGGCATTCCATTCTGGGGTGTGTGGTACCTGCTCGGCATGCTCCTGCCTACGCTGCTGGGCCTGGCCCTGGGGCCGCGCCTGTTGCGCTGGTAAGGGCGTGCCGGGCAACGCGCTCACCGGGCGCTGGCGACCCTCGCCAGTCGGGAGCGGCTGCGAAGGCTTGTGAACGCCCGGCGGTACCCGGCGCCGGGACATGCGCCACATACCGGGAAGCCCGTGCAGGGGCGCGTGTCCTGGCGGGATAAACTGGCGTCTATCGGCTGCGTACCGACTTCATTTCGTCTCGAATCGCAAGGAAATCCATGACCGACGTCGTCGACCTGTTCGACATCCAGTATTTCTGGAACCTGCTTGCCATCCTCTGGTTCCTCTTCTGCTGGATCGGCTACACCCGCTACGCCAAGACCAAGGCCCGCGACACCGCGTGCCTGGCCAGCGTGCTGCATCTCTACCGCCAGGACTGGATGCGCCGCGTGCTGCTGCGCGACAACCGCGTGGCGGACGCCAGCGTGATCGGCAACCTGGAGCGCAACGCCTCGTTCTTCGCCTCCAGCACCCTGATCATCCTGGCGGGTATCCTCACGTTGCTGGGCTCGGCCGAGCGCACGATCTCGGTGCTCGCCGACCTGCCTTTCGTGACGCCGCCCACCCGCGGGCTTTCAGAGCTGAAGCTGCTGTGCCTGGCGGTGGTGTTCGTCTATGCCTTCTTCACCTTCAGCTGGTGCATGCGCCAATACAACTTCGCGGCGGTGCTGATCGGTTCGGCGCCCATGGTGGGGGAGCGCAACGTCGGCGAGCTGGAGCGCAAATCCTTCGCCGAGCGTGCGGCGCGCGTGGTATCGCTGGCGGCGCACCAGTTCAACCAGGGCCTGCGCACCTACTACTTCGGCCTGGCCATGCTGGCCTGGTTCATCAACCCCTGGATCTTCATGCTGGTGACGGCGGGTGTGGTGGGCGTGCTGTACCAGCGCGAATTCCACTCCAGCGTGCTCCACGTGATGGTCTACACGCCGACGCCGCAGGGCGACGCGCCACGGGACAACGACATTCCGCCCAGCGGCTGAGCGGCAAACGGCAGAAACGACAAGGCCCGCAACATGCGGGCCTTGTCTTGTACAGCGCAAGCGAATTACTGCTTCTGCTCGCCGCCAGCGGGCTCCTGCGGCGCGGTGGCCGGGGCAGCCGGAGTGGCCGGGGAGGCTTCAGGTGCCGGCGGAGTGGTCGGCGCCGGAGTCGCCGGCTGCTCGGTCGCGGCCGGTGCCGGCGGCGCTTTCGGCTCTTCTTTCTTGTCGCAGGCGGCAAGGCCCAGACCTGCAACGATCAGCAGAGCGAGGGGAAGGGTTTTTTTCATGCGGAGCCTCCATGTGCGGCTTTCCTGGTGTTAGCCCTTTGAACCGGGGTTGTGTGAATTAGTTCAACGAATATTCCTAAGCCCCTGTATTCCATCACTGCAGGATTGACAGTGACCGGGGTATGATGCCGCCCCGTGCAGTCAATCGGTCGACCCCTCCCATGTCCGAAAACCCACTCCTGGAGCGCGCCCAACGCTTCCTTTCGGCGCTGCGCCACTGCCAGTTGCTGGGCATCAGCGCGCATGCGGCGGACGCCTCCGGCCTGACCCTGCGGCTTCCCTACAGCGAGGCCATTGTCGGCAACCCGGAAACCGGCGTGATCCACGGCGGCGCCATCACCACGCTGATGGACACCACCTGCGGCATCTCCACCGTCTGCGTGCTGCCGCAGTTCGAGATCTGCCCGACCCTGGACCTGCGCATCGACTACATGCACCCAGCGCAGCCGCACAAGGATGTCTACGGGTTCGCCGAGTGCTACCGGGTCACCCCGAACATCATCTTCACCCGTGGCTATGCCTATCAGGACGACCCCAGCGAACCCATCGCCCATGTGGTCGGGACCTTCATGCGCATGGGCAAGGCGGTATCCGCCGGCTCGGTGAAGCGCGACGTCGATGGGGGCCAGGGATGACCACGGTGAACATCGAGGCCATGGTGCGCGCCGCGCACGAGAGCAAGGACTACGACCCGCTGATCGACGCGATCCCCTATGCCCGGCTGCTCGGCATCCGCTGCCTGCGCCTGGGCGACGATGCGATCTTCCACCTGCCGGCCAACCCGGACAACATCGGCAACCCCACGCTGCCGGCCCTGCATGGCGGGGTGATCGCCGGTTTCATGGAGCACTCGGCGCTGCTGCACCTGCTGATGTTCATGGGCATCCCGCACATGCCCAAGATCATCGACTTCTCCATTGACTACCTGCGCGCCGGGCACTTCCGCGATACCTACGCGCAGTGCCAGGTCTGGCGCCAGGGCCGACGGGTGGCGAACGTCGCCATCACCGCCTGGCAGACCACTCGCACCGAACCCATCGCCACCGCTCGCGCGCACTTCAAGGTCGATGGCGCCTGAATGGATACGCTGCTGATCCTGCTCGGCCTGCTGCTGATCCTCGCGGGGTACGTCTGGCTGATCGCCCGCGCCTTCGAGCGCAGCCTGTTCTGGGGGCTTGCCAGCCTGCTGCCGCCGCTGGCCGTGCTGTTTGTCCTGGTCCACTGGCGCCTGGCCCGCAGCGCCGTGGCCCTCGGGGCCCTGGGCTGCATTCCGCTGGTGGTCGGCCTGACGATGCTGGCCAGCCGCGACAGTGCACGCCTGGAGGCCATCCTCCGCCTGGAGTGGCTCAAGCCCGAGGCAGTCGTCAAGCCTGAACTGGCGATCAACCTGCGCGGGGAACTGAATGGCCAGCCCTTCGTGCCCGAGCAGGCCGAGTTCATCGACGGAGTGCTCAGCCTGCGCGAAGGCCAGGACTTCTACGCTCACCGCGAAATCCAGGTGCGCCTGGCTGCGCCGGTCAGCGGCCCGGTCAGGCTGGACGTGCTGCCCGACGACAAGGGACGCCTGCCGGAAATCGAAGTCAGCTGGCTCGCGCCAGGCCAGGACCTGCCCGAAGCGGTCCGCCTGCAGCGTGGCTACAGCCTGCACCTGGACCTGGCGCCGAAGGCTCCCAACCGCCTGGAAGGCGCCTTCCACCTGGTGCTGCCGGCCCAGATGCAGACCACGCTTTCGGGCACCATCGAAGTCTTCACCGACCGCCTGCGCTATCGCGATGGCGAGGTGGATACCCGCTTCGACTCCCGCGATACCTTGCGTTATGTACTGCAGGACTACCTGCAGCGCCGCTTTGCGCGTCGTGATGTCGCCATCACCCGCATGCCCACCCTGGATACCCAGCGCGCTTCCCAGGAGGTTGCACTGACCGTCGAGGTTGGCGGCGCGCCGCAGGACCTGCAGGTCACGCTGGAGAAGACCCCCGCGCGCGGCTGGGGTGTGCGGGATGACCGCTACCCGCGGATGAAGGCGTCGAACGTCCCTGCGGCCCCCGTTGCGGCTACCACGCCGGCGAAATCCAATGCCCCCGTGCCGCAGGCGCCGGAAAGCGGTCGCCTGGCCATCGAGCGCCTGCTGTCCGCACCGCAGCGCTACGTCAACCGCAGCATGCGTGTGACCACCGAGCGCGGCCGGGTTGCCGAGGGCGTCTTCGTCGGCCTCGATGTCGACGGCCGCATCGTCATCCGCCAGGTCATCGATGGCCCGGGCGAGGCGAGCTACACGCTGCGTCCCAGCGAAGTGACCGACATCGAACTGCCGGCGCGCTGACCGTTCGCCGGTCATTTGCCGGCGAATTTTCTCCAACCCCTTGAATTGGTTCGGGAAGCCCCCATCTCGCTGACATCGGCCGCACGACGCGGCATTTGTCACCCTCGGAGCGAGAAACGATGAGCGCGGAGACTCAAAAAGAAACACTGGGCTTCCAGACCGAAGTGAAGCAGCTGCTTCACCTGATGATTCACTCCCTGTATTCGAACAAGGAAATCTTCCTTCGCGAACTGATTTCCAACGCCTCCGACGCGGCCGACAAGCTGCGTTTCGAGGCCCTGGCCAAGCCTGAGCTGCTCGAAGGCGGCGCCGAGCTGAAGATCCGTGTGAGCTTCGACAAGGACGCCAAGACCGTCACCCTCGAAGACAACGGCATCGGCATGAGCCGCGAGGAAGTCATCGCGCACCTGGGCACCATCGCCAAGTCCGGTACCGCCGACTTCCTGAAGAACCTCTCCGGTGACCAGAAGAAGGATTCCCACCTGATCGGCCAGTTCGGCGTGGGCTTCTACAGTGCCTTCATCGTCGCCGACAAGGTCGATGTGTTCAGCCGCCGTGCCGGTGCACCGGCCAGCGAAGGCGTGCACTGGTCGTCCAGGGGCGAGGGCGAGTTCGAAGTTGCCACCATCGAGAAAGCCGAGCGCGGCACTCGCATCGTCCTGCACCTGAAGGATGGCGAGGACGAGTTCGCCGACGGCTGGCGCCTGCGCAACATCATCAAGAAATACTCCGACCACATCGCGCTGCCCATCGAGTTGCCGAAGGAGCACCACGGGGAAGAGGCCGACAAGCCGGCTGAAACCGAATGGGAAGTGGTCAACCGTGCCAGCGCCCTGTGGACCCGTCCGCGCACCGAGGTGAAGGACGAGGAATACCAGGAGTTCTACAAGCACATCGCCCATGATTTCGAGAACCCGCTGACCTGGAGCCACAACAAGGTCGAGGGCAAGCTCGAGTACACCTCGCTGCTGTACGTCCCGGCCCGCGCGCCGTTCGACCTGTACCACCGCGAGGCGCCGCGTGGCCTGAAGCTCTACGTGCAGCGCGTGTTCATCATGGACCAGGCCGACCAGTTCCTGCCGCTGTACCTGCGCTTCATCAAGGGCGTGGTGGATTCCAACGACCTGTCGCTGAACGTCTCCCGCGAAATCCTGCAATCCGGCCCCATTGTCGATTCGATGAAGTCCGCGCTGACCAAGCGCTCCCTGGACATGCTGGAAAAACTCGCCAGCAACGACGCCGAGGCCTACAAGGGCTTCTGGAAGAACTTCGGCCAGGTGCTGAAGGAAGGCCCCGCCGAGGACTTCGCCAACAAGGACAAGATCGCCGGCCTGCTGCGCTTCTCTTCCACCAGCGACGAGAGCGGCGAGCAGAGCGTTTCCCTGGCCGACTACATCGGCCGCCTGAAGGAAGGCCAGGACAAGATCTACTATCTCACCGGCGAGAGCTTCGCCCAGGTGAAGAACAGCCCGCACCTGGAAGTCTTCCGCAAGAAAGGCATCGAAGTGCTGCTGCTCACCGACCGCATCGACGAGTGGCTGATGAGCTACCTGCCGGAATTCGACGGCAAGCAACTGGTCGACGTCGCCCGCGGCGACCTGGACCTGGGCAGCCTGGACTCGGAAGAGGACAAGAAGGCCCAGGAAGAGATCGCCAAGGCCAAGGAAGGTCTGGCCGAGCGCCTGAAAGCCGCACTGGGCGATGAAGTCGCCGAGGTGCGTGTTTCCCACCGCCTGACCGACTCGCCGGCGATCCTCGCCATCGGCGAGCAGGACCTGGGCCTGCAGATGCGCCAGATCCTCGAGGCCAGCGGGCAGAAGGTGCCGGAAGCCAAGCCGATCTTCGAGTTCAACCCGGCCCACCCGCTGATCGAGAAGCTCGACGCGGAAGCCGACGAAGACCGCTTCGGCGAACTGACCCACATCCTCTTCGACCAGGCCGCCCTGGCCGCGGGGGACAGCCTGAAGGACCCGGCCGCTTATGTGCGCCGCCTGAACAAGCTGCTGGTGGAACTTTCCGCCTAAGCTGAACCAGCCCAAAGCCCGCTTCGGCGGGCTTTGGGCTTTTCCAGTACTCGATCAACTACACCGACAAGCGAAAGGGGACTACCCGAATGAGCCAGATCAGCGTGCAACCTGTCGCCTACAGCCTCGATGGCGTGTCCTTCGAAGGCCAACTGGTATTCGATGCCGCCAGCAACGCGCCGCGTCCCGGCCTGCTGATGGCGCCGAACTGGATGGGCGTCAGCCAGGGCGCAGTGGATATCGCCCGCAAGGTCGCCGAGCGCGGCTATGTGGTGCTGGTGGCCGACCTTTACGGCAAGGACGTGCGCCCCAATGGCCCGGAACAGGCCGGCGCCGCCATGATGCCGCTGAAGAACGACCGCGCGCTGCTGCGCAAGCGCATGCAGCTTTCGCTGAAGACCCTGCTGGAGCAGGCCGGCAAGGCCCCGCTGGATACCGCGAAGCTGGCCACCTTCGGCTTCTGCTTCGGCGGCTGCTGCTCCCTGGAACTGGCCCGTGACGGCGCGCCGCTGGCGGCTGCGGTGTCCTTCCACGGCACCCTGGATACGCCGAACCCGGTCGATGCGAAGAACATCCAGGGCGCAGTGCTGGTGCTCGACGGCGCTGTCGACCCGTTCGTGCCGCGCGAGCAGCTCAGCGGTTTCGCCAAGGAAATGATCGATGCCGGGGTGGACTGGACCCTGACCAGCTACGGCGGAGCGGCGCATTCCTTCACCGACCCGCACGCGCAGATTCCCGGCAAGATGCAGTACGACGCCAAGGTGGCGCGCCGTGCCTTCGCCGCGATGTTCGACCTGCTGGAGGAGCGCTTCGGCGCCTGACGGCATCCGGGGGAGGGCAGTGCGCCGCTCCCCCATGACGGCGGGCTCAGCGCAGCTTGGCTACCTTGAACTCGAGGTCAGGCCAGGCTGGCAGGCCGGCGAAGTCCTCCCGCAGGAAACGCGCCAGCGCGACGATCTGTTCGTCGTTGAGGCTGTGACGCATTGCCGGCATGTAGCCCAGCTCCGGTCGGGCGGGTTCGCCGATGCCATCCAGGATCACCCTCAGCAGATTGTCCGGCGTGGCCGCATAGAGTTTGTTGCTCACTGCCAGTGACGGCCGCACGCCATTGAGCTTCGGGCTGTCGCCGTCATGGTGGCAGGCCATGCAGGCGCCATTGAACAGCCTGGCGCCAGTACCGCTGACCGGTTGCAGGGTGCCGTAGGTGCGCTCTTCCAACTCGCTGGCCTGCTTCTGCGGCGAGAAGTCGCCCGCCTGCTCCGGCAGGAAGGACGCCAGATAACGCGCCATGGCTTGCAGGTCCGCGTCCGGCTGCTGCACAAGGCCTGCGGCCACCGGCGCCATCGGGCCGGCGGCGCCGCCGTGGTAGCGCGAGAAGCCGTTGCGCAGATAGTCGTACAACGTCGCCTGGGTCCAGGGAATCGCCGTCTGGCCGCTGCCGTCGAGAGGGGGCGCCTGCCAGCCGTCCACTGTCGCACCGGTGAAGCGTTGCTTGCCGGCACGCTCGGCACCCAGTGCATTGCGCGGTGAATGGCAGGCGCTGCAGTGGCCCAGCCCCTCCACCAGATAGGCGCCGCGGTTCCAGGCCGCATCGCGCTGCGGCTGAGGCTGGAAGCGGCCCTGGTCGAAATACAGCAGGTTCCAGGTGGCCATCAGTCTGCGCTGGCTGTAGGGGAAGCGCAGGCGGTTGGCCCTGGGCTGCGCCTTCACCGGCGACCGGCTCATCAGGTAGGCGTAGAGGTCGCGCAGGTCTTCGTCGCCAATGCGGGTGAAGGCGGTGTAGGGGAAGGCCGGGTAGAGGTAATCGCCTTCCCGCGAGACGCCTTCGCGCATCGCTCGCTCGAAGGCCTCGAAGGACCAGCTGCCCAGCCCGGTATCGCGGTCCGGGGTGAGATTGCTGGTGTAGAGCGTGCCGAACGGTGTGGCCATGGCGCGGCCACCGCTCAGCGGAGCGCCACCTTCGCGGGTGTGGCAGACCGCGCAGTCGCCCAGGGCCGCCAGTTTCTGCCCGCGGGCGATGGACTCGGCGCCGAAGCTGTCGACGGCCGGCGGGTCGACGGGCGCAATGCTGCCTTTCCAGGTAATGGCCAGCGCTATCAGGCTGGATGCGGCCAGCGCTGCGATGACGCCCAGTGAATGGTTTTTCATGTGGGTTGTTTCTCGTTCAGGGCGGCCAGTATCCGTTCTGGCGTGAACGGCGGGCGGGTGAAGCGCACGCCGGTCGCGTCGTGCAGGGCATTGGCGATGGCGGCGGCGCTGGGTACCGAGGCAGATTCGCCTGCCCCCAGCGGCGGTGTACCGGGGCGGTCGAGCAGCAGCGCGGTGATCCTGGGCACCTCGGGGAACCCGAGGATCGGGTAGCCGCCCCATTCCAGGCTGGTGACGCCGCTGCGGTCGAAGGTCGAGTACTCCATCAGCGCGCGGCTGGTGGCCTGGATCACGTTGCCGTGGACCTGGTGGCGTACCCCGTCGGGATTCACCATCTGCCCGCAGTCCTGCGCCACGTGGACCTCGGTCACGCGGACGGCGCCGGTGTGCGGCTCGACCTCGACGTCGACTATCCACGCCGCCCAGGCCGCGCCGAAGCCCGGGAAGGCACTGTGGAAGTAGCGCGCGTAGGCGAAGCCGCGGCCGACCAGCAGGTTGCCCTGGCGTGCCTGCGGGTTGGGTGAGACGCGCGGCTGCCACTGGGCGGCGGTGGTCAGTGCGTTGATCAGCGCTATGGCACGTTCGTCGTGCAGGTAGCGCAGGCGGAATTCGATGGGGTCGGCGCCGGCCATCTGCGCCAGTTCGTCGATGTAGGACTCATGGGCGAAGACGTTGGGCAGTGCCGATACGCCGCGCATCCACGAGGCGCGAACGATGGGGGCGGCGTCGTTGCAGACCACCCGCATGTGCGCGAAGGCGTATTGCGGGACGGCGGTGCGGTCGCCCATCTGGGCGACCTGCGGCTTGGCGTCCACTCGCGAGGTGAGCAGCAGGGCCAGGTTGACCGCGTTATTGGAGGGATAGCAGGTTGAGAAGTCGTAGGCCGCCACGTCGCCGTTTTCGTCCAGCCCGCCGCGGACATCGATCAGTTGCGCCGAACCCTTGGGCTCCCAGCCGTGTTCCTGTTCGCGCATCAATTGCACGCGCACCGGTCGGCCGACGGCCAGGGCGAGCAGCGCGGCATCGGCGCTCACGTCGTCGGCGCAGTTGCGGCCATAGCAACCCGACGCTTCCATCCGGATGACCTCGACCTGTTCAGGCTGCATGCCGAGCAACGTCACCAGGTCGGCGCGCAGGTCATGGGGATTCTGGCTGCCCGACCAGACCTTCATCAGGCCATCCTCGAAATGCGCGAGCGCGCAGGATGGGCCGATGGAGGCGTGCTGCTGATAGGGCCAGACGTAAGTACGCTGCAGGGGACGGTGGAGCTGCGCCAGCACGGCGTCCATCTGTGTGTCGTCCTGGAGCATGCGTGGCTGCTTGGGGTGGGCGCGCAGGGTGGATTCCAGCTCGTCCAGGCCCAGGGGTGGCAGGCCGCTCCAGTGCTTCCAGCGTACTTTCAACTGGTGGGCAATGTGGATCGCCTGCTCTTCGCGCTCGGCTACCACGCCAATGAAGTCACCTATCACTACCAGCTGGACAAAGCCGGGCAAGTGGGCCACGGACTGCTCATCCGCCTCCATCCGGCTCCTGCCCAGCGGCGCGCTGGCATCCACGCCGGTGTAGGGCGGGCGCACCACGCGGCCATGGAGCATGCCCGGCAGGCGCATGTCGTGTACGTAGGTCAGCCCGCCGGTGACCTTGGCCGGAATATCCAGGCGCGGCACCGAGCGGCCGACCACGCGGTAATCGCTGTGGGCCTTGAGCGGCGCGCTGGCATCGACCTTCAGTTCGAAGCGCTCGCCACGCAGCAGTTCGCCGTAGCCGATGCTGCGCGTGGGTTTGCCCCTGACGAAGATTGCCCCGCCGGCGCAGTCGAGCTGGCGAATGTCCACCATGAGGTGCTGCGCCGCGCGCTGCATCAGGAACTCCCGAGCCTCGGCCGCTGCCCGGCGCAGCGGAATGGCGCTGACCTGGAGGGTCGAACTGGCGATGGTCGGCCCCTGGTCGGGCGTGTAGCGGGTGTCACCCAGCAGCAGGGTGATCTGCTCCAGGTCGACGTTCAACTCCTCGGCGACTATCTGGGTCAGGGCAGTGCGTATGCCGGTGCCGAGGTCGACATGGCCGCAGGCAGCGGTGATGGTGCCGTTGCCAGCGATGGCGATGAAGCTGTCGACCTCGTCGAGGGGCAGCACGCCGTCGGCGCCTTGCGCCAGCAACGGGCGAGGCAGCTGAGTGCTGACCAGCAGGGCCGCGCCGGCCTTCAGGAACTCACGGCGGCCGAGCAGGCTCATGCCGGGTTTTCCTGGCCGCGGTTGCCGATTCGCTCGGCGGCCTTGCGTACGGCACTGAGGATCTGCACATGGGTACCGCAGCGGCACAGGTTGTAGGCCAGCTCCTGGCGGATCTCCTCGTCGCTGGGCGAACTGTTGCGCGCGAGCAGTGCCGCGCTGGTCATGATCATGCCGTTGCTGCAGTAGCCGCACTGCGCCGCCTGCTCGTCGATGAAGGCCTGCTGGACCGGGTGCGGGGCATCCAGTGTGCCGAGACCTTCCAGGGTGGTGACCTGGCGTCCTACAGCCGCGGAGACCGGCGTGATGCAGGAACGGGTGGCGATGCCGTCGAGATGGACGGTGCAGGCGCCGCACTCGCCCAGGCCGCAGCCGAACTTGGGGCCGTTGAGCTGCAGGTCGTTGCGCAGGACGTACAGCAGCGGCGTATCGGCGGCCACGGCGAGGTGCCTGGGCTGGCCATTGACGACCAGCGAGAGGGGGTCAGCCACGGGGTGTGCTCCTTCCGGGGGAATCGGTCCCTTGCGCCGGAGTGGGTCGGCGGAGGGAAAAGGAAGGAAGTCTTCGGGAGCGAGCTGACGCCAGCCAGGGTGCGCGGGCCGATAGGTCTGTAGGAATCAGGTGAAAGGGGCGCAGACACCAGGCGCCCCTCGGAGGTCAGCGTCAGGCGCTGGCGGCCTGAGCCCTGGCAGACTGGGCGGCACGATAACCGCGTGCGCCGAACCAGATGATGTACAGGTAGCACACCAGCGGGACGGCGAAGGAGGGCAGCAGGCCGATGCGGTCGGCGAAGAAGGCTTGCACCAGCGGCATCACGGCGCCGCCGACGATGGCCATGCAGAGCAGGCCGGAACCTTTGCTGGTGAGGTTGCCCAGGCCCTCCAGGGCGAGAGAGAAGATGGTCGGGAACATGATCGAGTTGAACAGGCCGATCAGGATCAGCGCCCACATCGCCACGTGTCCGCCCAGGGTCAGCGCTATGCCGATCAGCACCGCGATGGCCACGGCGTTGAAGGCCAGCAGGCGATTCGGCGCGATGGTGCGCATCAGGGCGCTACCGATGAAGCGACCGACCATGGCGCCACCCCAGTAGAACGACAGGTACTTGCCGGCCTGCTCCGCCGGCAGACCGGCGATGTCCGGCTGGCCCATCAGGCTCACCAGGTAGCTGCCGATGGAGACTTCGGCGCCGACGTAGCAGAAGATCGCGATCACCCCGAAAATCAGGTGGCGGTGGGCGAAGATCGACTGGCGGCCTGCCACGCCATCGGTCGGTTCGCCGTGGTGGATCTTCGGCAGGCGGAACAGGGCGATCAGCACGGCGATGGCGAACAGCAACCCGGCCAGCACCAGGTAGGGCGTCTTCACCGAGTCGGCTTCACTGGCGGCGGAGCCGCCGATCTGTGAAGCGGCACCGGCACCGATGGCGAGGATGGTCACCGAGCCCACCAGCGGGCCGACCGTGGTGCCCAGGGAGTTGAATGCCTGGGTCAGGTTCAGCCGGCTGGCCGCGGTGGCGGCGGGGCCGAGCACATTCACGTAGGGGTTGGCCGCGACCTGCAGCAGGGTGATGCCCGAGGCGAGGATGAACAGCGCGGCGAGGAAGAACGGGTAGGACTGCGAGCCGGCCGCCGGGTAGAACAGCAGGCAGCCGATGCCGGCGGTGGCCAGGCCGACGATGATCCCGCTCTTGTAGCCGACCTTCTCCACCAGCCGCCCGGCGGGGAAGGACATGATGAAGTAGGCGCCGAAGAAGCAGAACTGCACCAGCGAGGCCTCCACGTAGGACAGCGTGAAGACGGCCTTGAGGTGCGGCACGAGGATGTCGTTCAGCGAAGTGATCAGGCCCCACATGAAGAACAGCAGGGTCAGCACGGTGAGGGCGCTGGTGTGGCGTTGGGCGGTCGACTGGTCCATCACGGACTCCTCGGGCCAGAAGTGGCGGGCTTGCCGGTGGCAAGGGTTCAGGGCGCGCGATGCTACGGCAGGCCGTCGCGCGAGTCCTCAAGCATTCGCCGGTGTTCGACAGCGCGGCGGCGATTTCCGATCGGTTTCTCTATATGGCTAGCGCGGCAACTCGATGCGTTCCTGCTCACCTGGCACCGTTGGCCAGTCGTGGGCGGCCCAACGGGCACGAGCGCTGTCGATCAGCGCCGGGTCGCTGGCGACGAAGTTCCAGTTCATCCGCCGCGGGCCATCCAGCGGCTCGCCGCCGATGATCACGGCATGGCAGTCGCCGCAGGCACTGAGGGTGAAGGTTTCACCTTCGGGCAGCACCACCAGCTCGTGCGGTGACACGGGCTCGTTGTCCAGGAGGGCCTCTCCCTCGATGAGGTAGAGCGCCCGTTCGGGGTGTTCGTCGGGTATCACCAGGGTCGCGCCAGCACTGAGTTGCAGGTCGGCGTAAAGCGTTCTGGAGCGCACCGGCACCGGTGACTCGAGGCAGAAGCCGGTGCCGGCGATCATGCGGATGCGCACGCCCAGGTGGTCGCTTTCCGGCAGGCTGGCGCTGGCGTGGTGGCTGTAGCTGGGCTCGCAACCTTCGAGCTCGCGCGGCAGAGCCAGCCAGACCTGCAGGCCGTGCAGGTGCGAGCCGCTGTGCAGCAGGTCGGCGGGGGTTCGCTCGACGTGGGCGACGCCGCGGCCGGCGGTCATCCAGCTGACGTCGCCGGGCAGTACCCGCTGGTCCGAGCCGAGGCTGTCCTTGTGCTGCACCTGGCCCTCGAACAGGTAGGTGAGGGTGGACAGGCCGATGTGCGGGTGCTGGCGGATGTCCATGCCATGCTCGGGCGCAAAGCTGCTTTCGAGCATGTGGTCGAAGAACACGAAGGGGCCGACGCTGCGCCGCTGTGCGGACGGCAGGGGCCGCAGGATGGGCACGCCCTCGACGTCTTCGGCGCGCGGGCGGATGGCTAGCAGGCTGTCGCTCATGATGGTGTCCAGTGGTCCGATCCACGCATGATAGACGCTTGGCGCCGTGCCGACCCGCGAGGCGTCAAGCTGTCATCAGGCTGTCACGGCGATGTCATAGCCTCGCGCGGACCCCAACAAGGAGCGCGACATGCCCATTTCCCGCCTGCCAGCAGTCCTGGCTCTCTCCCTGGCTTCCGCTTTCGCATCCACGGCCTTTGCCGAGGTGCGCGTCAACGGCCCGGTCGAGTACGGCGTCTTCGTCAGCAACTACAAGGATTACCAGCCGGGCGAGCGCGTGCTGACGCGCAGCGAGCAGGAGCTCGAGTCCACCACCCGCGTGCCGGCCAAGCTGGGCACCAAGTTCGGCCTGCGCTACCAGCTCAGTGGCAAGGTCGAGGGCGATACTCCGCTGACGCTGCTGTACTTCACCCCTGGTGTGGTCAGCCCCGATGGCCAGCGCCACGACAAGTTCGAAGTGGTGCAGAAGCTGGTCGTGGGCGCGCCCACCGACGTGATGGCCTACCAGTTCACCGAGAACCACGAGGTGGTGCAGGGCCAGTGGCGCTTCATGGTGTTCCAGGGCGATCGCCTGCTGGCAGAAAAGACCTTCACCGTCGAGTAGGTCACGCTGTAAGAAAAAGCCCGGCCATGTGCCGGGCTTTTCTTTTCCTGTTGAAAGAGATGGATTACATCCTTTCCATTGGCAGAGGGGAAACAGTTTGTTACTTTGCCTGCACGATAGTCCCAACTCCCGCGTGCAAGCAGAAGAGGAGAGGGGGCCATGGCGCCCGCAAGCGCTCTGGCAGGAGTGTTACTGCACGTTGGCCCGGTTTTGTCCGAGGCTGGCGGCAGCCGAGAAACGAATAAGAACAGCGCCGGCCGCAATGACCGGGGCGATAAATCTTGGCCATGGAGGTAATGCTGTCTATGAACAGTCGATTGGGTGCGCGCTCGTCCATTTTCTGGGCGCCGCGGCGGGCGGGGGCGGTGATGGGACTCTTGCCGCTGTTGGTGGCGGGCTCGGCCCAGGCCCTGGAGTTCAAGCTGGCCGACAACGAGATCACCGGCTCGCTGGACAGTACGCTGTCCTACGGCGCCATGTGGCGCGTGCAGGGCCGCGACAAGAGCAACATCAGCGACATCAACGCCGACGACGGCAACCGCAACTTCGATACCGGCCTGGTTTCCCAGGTCTTCAAACTGACTTCCGACCTCTCGGCCAAGTACCAGAACTATGGCCTGTTCATGCGTGGCACTGCGTATTACGACACGCAGATCATGGACAAGCGCAACGACTACTACGACACCACCAATGGCGTGGAGCGTCCCAGTCAGTCGTACCCGCAGGACGACCACTTCACCGACGACACCCGCCATATCGCCGGCCGCAAGGCCGAGCTGCTGGATGCCTACCTGTCCGGTAGCTGGGATGTCGACGAGCACCCGCTGACCGGCCGCGTCGGCCGCCAGGTACTGAACTGGGGCGAGGGCGTGTTCTACCGTGGCGGGGTCAACACCATCAACCCGGTCGACGCCGCACGCTTCCACCTGCCGGGTTCCGAACTCAAGGAAGTGCTGGTGCCGGTGGAGGCCCTGAGCTTCAACCTCGGCCTGACCGACGACCTGTCCATGGAAGCCTTCTACCAGTGGAAGTGGAAGGAAACCCGCCTCGACTCGGTCGGTACCTACTTCTCCGATACCGACCTGTTCAGCGATGGTGGCGAAACCGCCTACACCACCGAAACCGACCCGCTGATCAAGGAACTGCTGGCCGGCTACCCGACGGTCGCCTCCCTCGGCCTGCTGGGCAACGGCCCGCACGGGCCGAACGCCTTCCTCGATCCGAACACCGGCACCTTCAAGGTGGCCAACATCGGCAAGGACATCGAGGCGCGCGACAACGGTCAGTTCGGCGTGGCGTTCCGCTACATCGCCGAGGAGCTCAACTCCACCGAGTTTGGCTTTTACTTCGTCAACTACCACGCCAAGGAGCCGCAGGTCGCGGTCGATCTGCGCAACTACCAGGGTGTTGACGTCGACGCATTGAACAGCCTGCTCGGCCCGCTGGGCCTGGGCGAGGCGGTGCCGGGCCTGGCCACGCTGGACATGGCGAGCAACGCCGAAGCCCGCCGTGACTATGTCGAAGACATCCGCATGTACGGTTTCAGCTTCAACACCACCCTGGGCGATGCCTCGGTATCCGGCGAGATCGCCTACCGGCCGAACATGCCCATCAGCATTTCCGCCACCGACGACCTGCTCGGCGACCTGCTGACCCAGGGCGTGCTGGGCCAGACCAACCTCTACGACGGCAACGTCGCGGCCGGCCAGGCCTGCGCCGAAGTGGCGGGCAAGCAGCTGTGCCGCGGCAGCCTGTTCGAGAACTATGAACGCGCCGAGACCTACAACATCTCGCTGTCGACCATCTACAACTTCGGCCCGCACCTGACCTTCGACTCCATGACCGGCGTGGCGGAGCTCGCCTCCGAGCACATCCGTGGCAGCAGCCTGAAGTACACCGCCTGGGACGGCAGCGAGCGCAAGTTCGTCGGCGCCCAGGACAAGGCCTACGTCGGCGGCAACGATGACGACGTGCAGATCAGCCGCGACAGCTATGGCTACACCCTGCTGCTCACCGGTAGCTGGAACGACGTCTACGCTGGGGTGAAGCTTTCTCCCTACGTCGTCTACCAGGACGACTTCAGCGGTAACTCCGATCGCACCGGCAACTTCATCGAGGGACGCAAGGCCTACACCCTCGGCATCGACGCCAGCTACCTGAACACCTTCGAGGTCGGCACCCAGTACACCAACTACTACGGCGCCGGCTCCAGCAACTCCATGCGCGACCGCGACAACGTCTCGATCACCGCGAAATACTCGTTCTGATCCGGAGAGGACCATGTACAAGAAGAGTTCCCTGATCGTCCTTGCCACGCTGACGGCCCTCGCCGTCACCGATGCGCGTGCTGCCGTCTCGGCCGACCAGGCCGCCCAGCTGAAGAGCAGCCTGACGCCCATGGGCGCGGAGAAGGCCGGTAACGCCGCTGGCAGCATTCCCGCCTGGAGCGGTGGCCTGACCTCGGCACCCGCCGGCTACAAGGGGCCGGGCTCGCACCACGTCGATCCCTTCGCTGGCGAGAAGCCCAAGTTTGTCATCACCAAGGCCAACCTTGACCAGTACAAGGCCAACCTGACCGCGGGGCAGATCGCGCTGTTCAACGCCTACCCGGACACCTACCAGATGCCGGTCTACGAGACCCACCGCACCGGTTCGGCGCCGCAGTGGGTCTACGACAACATCTACAAGAACGCGACCAGCGCCAAGCTGGTGGAAGGTGGCAACGGTTTCTCCGACGCGTACGGCGGCGTGCCGTTCCCGATTCCGCAGAGCGGCGTGGAAGCGGTGTGGAACCACATCGCCCGCTACCGTGGCACCTACATCGTGCGGCGCTCGTCCCAGGCTGGCGTGCAGCGCAATGGCGCCTACTCGCTGGTGACCTCCCAGGACGAGGCGCTGTTCCGCTTCTACGACCCCAAGGGCAGTTACGACAAGCTCGGCAACACGCTGTTCTACTACATGACCTTCACCACCGCGCCGGCTCGCCTGGCCGGTAACGGCGCACTGGTCCAGGAGACCCTTGACCAGGTCAAGGAACCGCGCCAGGCATGGGGCTACAACCCTGGCCAGCGCCGCGTGCGCCGCGCTCCGACGCTGGCCTACGACACCCCCATCGAAGACTCCGATGGCCTGCGCACCGCCGACGATACCGACATGTACAACGGCGCGCCGGACCGCTACGACTGGACCCTGGTCGGCAAGAAGGAAATCTACATCCCCTACAACAACTACCAGATCACCAGTCCGGAGGTTAAGTACAAGGACCTGCTCACCGCGGGCCACGTCAATCCCAAGTACACCCGCTACGAACTGCACCGCGTATGGGTAGTGGACGGCAAGCTGAAGCCTGGCGCGCGGCACATCTACTCGCGCCGCACCCTCTACCTCGACGAGGACAGCTGGGGCGCTGCCGTAGTGGACCAGTACGACGGCCGCGGCGAGCTGTGGCGCGTGTCGCTGGCCTACCTGAAGAGCTTCTACGAGCAGCCGATGGTGTGGACCGCCCTGGACACCTTCCATGACCTCCAGGCCCACCGCTACAGCATCCAGTGGCTGGATAACGAGGAGCCCGGCACTGCCGACTTCAGCCAGCCGGCCCCGGACGACTCCAACTTCAGCCCCTCCGCGCTGCGTCGCAAGGCATCGCGCTAAGCGCGCAAACGACAAAGGCCCCGCAAGGGGCCTTTTGTTTTGGAAGCCTGTATCCGAGGCCTTCCTCTTCCTGTCCTGCTTCCTGCCGGGGCGCCCCAAAAACGGGGCCGTTCCAGCGGGTACGCCAGGCAGGGGTGGTGTTGCTGTCGCTAGCAGATCCGTGGCAACTGCTCACCCGCCAGCCAGTCGACGATGCGTCGGCCACCGAAGCGGGTCTGCATCTGCACGAAGCCGTGGCTGTCCTCGATGACGCTGCCGATCCGCGCCGCCTGTGCGCCCAGCGGATGGGCGTGCATCACTTGCAGCAGGGTGTCGGCGTCGCGCGCGTCGCAGATCGCCACCAGCTTGCCTTCGTTGGCGACGTACAGCGGATCGAGCCCGAGCAATTCGCAGGCGGCCTCCACCTGCGGCTGCACCGGGATGGCGGCTTCATCGAGGAGCATGCCCACGTCGGATTGGCCGGCGATCTCGTTGAGCGTTGTCGCCAGCCCGCCGCGAGTAGGGTCGCGCAATACGCGTACGCCCGGTACGGCTTCCAGCATGTCCATCACCAGGCCGTGCAGGGCGGCGCTGTCGGACCGTATCTGTGTCTCGAACTCCAGGGATTCGCGCTGCGAGAGGATCGCCACGCCGTGCTCGCCGATGCAGCCGGATACGAGGATCACATCGCCGGGGCGCGCGCGGTTGCCGCTGGTATCGATGCCGGCGGCCACCACGCCGACCCCGGTGGTGCTGATGAACACTCCATCGCCCTTGCCACGCTCGACCACCTTGGTATCGCCAGTGACGATGGCGACGCCGGCCTCCTGCGCAGCGCGCCCCATGGAGTCGGCAATGCGCTTGAGGTCGGCAAGCGGGAAGCCTTCCTCGAGGATGAAACTGGCCGACAGGTACAGCGGCCGAGCGCCACTCATGGCCACGTCGTTCAGCGTACCGTGCACCGACAGGCTGCCGATGTCGCCACCGGGGAAGAACAGCGGCGAGATCACGTGGGCATCGGTGGCCATCACCAGCCGCTCACCCGCGCCCAACACCGTAGCCAGTGTCGCCCCATCGTTGCCCTGGCGGAGCCAGGGATTGTCGAAGGCGTGCAGGAAGACTTCCTCGATCAGTTGCGCCGAGGCGCGGCCACCTGAGCCGTGGGCCATCTCGATGCGGCCGTCGCGCAGGTTCAGCGGGCGCACGTAGCCGCGCTTCACGGGGGAGGGGGTAGTCATAGGCTGATTGCCTCGATGTCCTTGTAGCGCCCATAGGCATAGTGCGCCGCGCAGGCGCCTTCATTGGAAACCATGCACGAGCCGATCGGGTTCTCCGGCGTGCAGACGGTGCCGAACAGGCGGCAGTCGGTGGGGCGTTTCTGCCCGCGCAGGATTGGCCCGCACTCGCAGGCCTTGTGGTCCGATACCGACTGGTAGCGCAATGCGAAGCGTGCTTCGGCGTCATGGCGGGCAAAGGCCGGACGGATGCGCCGCGCGCTGGCTTGCATTTCGCCCAGGCCGCGCCATTCGAAGCAGTCACGCAGCTCGAAAACCTCCTCCATCAGCGCCTGCATTGGCCGGCTGCCTTCGTCGCTGACGGCGCGGATGAATTCGTTCTGCACCTCGGCGCGACCTTCGTTGACCTGCTGCACCAGCATGAGGATCGACTGCAGCACGTCCAGCGGCTCGAAGCCGGCGATCACCACCGGCTTGTGGTAGCGCCGGGCGAAGTCGGCGTAGGCGGCCGCGCCGATGACCACGCTGACGTGGGCCGGCCCGATGAAGCCATCCAGCGGTACCGCTTCGTCAACCGGTGTGTCGAGGATGTGGCTGATGGCCGGCGGCGTGAGCACGTGGCAACAGAGCACACTGAAATTATCCACCCCGCGCCGCGCGGCCTCGCGGATCACCAGGGCGGTGGGCGGCGTGGTGGTCTCGAAGCCGACGGCGAAGAACACTACCTCGCGGCCAGGGTTGGCCTGGGCGATCTTCAGCGCGTCCTGCGGCGAGTAGATCATGCGGATGTCCGCGCCACGCGCTTTGGCGCGCAACAGCGAGAGGCCGCCGGATGCCGGCACGCGCAGGGTGTCGCCATAGCTGCAGAGGATCACCTGTTGCTCCAGGGCCAGGCGGATGGCGAGATCGATGCGCCCGATGGGCAGCACGCAGACCGGGCAGCCGGGGCCGTGGATCATCCGCACATTGGCCGGCAGCAGGTCGCTTATGCCATAGCGGGAGATGGCGTGGGTATGCCCGCCGCAGAACTCCATGAAGCGGTATTCCCGCTCGGGCCGTGCTGCTGTACGGATGCGCTCGGCAATCTGCCGGGCGAGTTCGCCGTCACGGTATTCATCGATGTACTTCATGGCTCCAGCTCCTGGGCCTGGCCAAGCGCCTTGAACAACTCCAGGGTGCGCTGCGCTTCCTCCGGGTCGATCAGCCCGAGGGCGTAGCCGACGTGGACAATCACGTAGTCGCCCAGTTGTGCGCCGTCGACCAGCGCCAGCGAGATTTCCTTACGAATGCCGCCGAGATCGACCAGCGCCTGGTCGTTGTCGCGCAGCTCAACCACGCGGGCGGGGATGGCTAGGCACATGGGGGAATATCCTCCAGCGGCAGCGCCGCCTGACAGGCCAGGTCGGCCCACTGCGCAGCGACCCAGGCCTGGCCCAGGGCCAGGCCTGCATCGCCGCAGGAAACGGTTTGTGCGCTGAATACGTGCCGTCCTTGCCGGGACAGCAAGCTGCTCAATTGTGCACTCAGCAGGCGATTGGCAAAGCAGCCGCCCCCCAGCAGCACAGGCAGCTGCATGGGCTGCTGCGCTACCCAGTCGGCCAGGGCAGCCGCGAGGGCCATGTGGAAGAGGGCGGCGCCTTCGTCTGCGCGTCCGCGATCGGCCAGTTCAAACAGCCGCGCCAGCAGCGGCAGCAGGTCCAGCCGTCCGTCATGGCGCAATTGCCAGAGCCCGGTGACGCTGGGTGCTGGGTGCTGGCTCAGGAAGTGGGTGGCGCGCTGTTCCAGGGCGATCGCAGCCTCGGCTTCGAACGCCTGGCGCACACTCAGCCCAAGAATACCGGCGGCGGCGTCGAACCAGCGTCCGGCACCGCTGCTGGTCGGGCAGTTGAGCTGGCGTTCGAGCATCCGGCCCACGGTCGCAGCGGCGGACGCACCCACCAGCGGTGCCAGGCGCATGCCGATCTCTTCGCTGCGCCCGAGCAGGTGCAGCGCGGCAGCCAGCAGGCGCCATGGTTCGCGAGCGGCGATATCGCCTCCCGGCAGGGGAAGCGGCAGCAGCGCGCCGAGGCGGCGCCAGGCTCCGCGGTCGATCCAGAGCAGCTCACCACCCCAGGCGTTGCCGTCGGTGCCCAGGCCCACGCCGTCCAGGGCCAGGCCCAGCGCCGGCCCCTGCAAGCCGTGTTCGGCCTGCAGTGCGGCGATGTGTGCGTGATGGTGCTGTACGCCCAGGGCCTGAATGCCCAGGTGCGCTGCCGTGCCGACCGCCAGCCGGGTGCTGTGGAAGTCAGGATGCAGGTCATGGGCGATGACGCGTGGCATTTCCTCGGCTCGTGCGAGCAATTGCTCCAGTGAGCGTTCCAGTGCCAGGCAGTTGTCCGCGTCAGCGAGGTCGCCGTGCACCGGCGACCAGATGGCCTGGTCCCCTTGTAACAGGCAGGCGCTGTTCTTCAGCCAGGCGCCGCAGGCTAGCACCGGTGGCCAGATCGCTGCGTCGGGCAGGTTCTGGATTGTCAGTTCAGTCATGATGGGCCTTGCGTTGCGCCAGCTCGGTTTGCCGCGCAGCAATCCGCGCGGTTGGCTCATCGACATCGCGCGCGCCGCCAAGCAACCAGTCCAGCCACGCCTGCATGCCACTGCCGTCGCGGGCGCTGAGCTGAATCACGCGCAGGCCGGGGTTGACCCGATGGGCGTACTCCAGGCAGCGCTGCACGTCGAAGTCCAGGTGCGGCAGCAAATCAGTCTTGGTCAGCAGCATCAGGCCGGCGGCGGCGAACATGTCCGGGTACTTCAGCGGTTTGTCTTCGCCTTCGGTGACCGAAAGAATCACGACCTTGGCCGCTTCGCCCAGGTCCCACAGGGCTGGGCAGACCAGGTTGCCGACGTTTTCGATGAACAGGATGCCCGCCGGTGCGCGGGGATTGACCGGGCGCAGCGTGCCGGCGTCCAGCCCTCCCGTAGCGGGCGCCAACAGCGATGAGGCATGCCCATGCCCCTGTGCGTGCATGGCATCGTGCAGCGGCAGCCGCGCGTAGGCCTCGGCGACCATCCGCGCATCGAGGTGGCAGCCCTTGCCGGTATTGACCTGGATCGCCGGCACGCCGGTGGCGCGGATGCGTTCGGCGTCGTTGCTGGTCTGCTGGTCACCTTCGATCACCGCCAGCGGCAGCCGCGGGCGTTTCGTCCTCAGAGCGTCGAGGGTGGCGCAAAGCAGGGTGGTCTTGCCGGACCCGGGGCTGGACACCAGATTCAACGCCAGCAGGCCGTGACTATCGAAGCTCTGGCGGTTGCGCGCGGCATGGCGGTCGTTCTCGCCGAGGACGTCCTGCTCGATCTGAATGGTGCGCGACTGGCTCACGCCGGGCAGCGATACACCGGCAGCGCCAAGACCGTAGTGCAGGTCGCCACCGATATCGCCCGGCGCATCGGTACTGGATGCCGGAGCCGGTGAGTGACTGTGATGGGAATGGCCGCTGGAGCAGCCGCAGACGACGCACATGGCGTTTCTCCTGTCGCGGGATCAGTGATCCTCGACCTGCAGGTCGAGGATGCGCAATTGGGTGCCGGCATTGGGTTGCAGCCAGAAGCCGCCGCAGTGCGGGCAGGGTGCGCCACGCTGGGCCAGCGGCACATTGATGGCGCAATCCAGGCACCAGGCCTGGCCGTCGGGTTGTTCGATCTCGATCTGCGCACCCTCGAGCAGGCTGCCCGGCGCAATGGCTTGCAGGGCGAAGCGCAGCGCCTCGACTTCCACCCCGGCCAGCCTGCCGGCCTCCAGGCGCAGGCGGCTGACACGCTGGAACGGGTCCTGGCGCGCGGCGTTCTCGACGGCGGCAAGAATGCCTCCGGCCAGACTGACTTCATGCATGGCGCGGCGCTCCTGAACTGTTCGCCAGTTGCTCGGCTGGATAGAGCGCACGGCTCTCCAGGCAGTAGGGAAGGCACGGGTCGAATACCGCCAGTAGCAGCTCTGCCTGACGTGCTGCCATGGCATCGTCGGGCAAGGCTTCCAGGGCACGTGCCAGCGTCCCGCGAGGATGCAGGTTCCACTCGGTGGGTGCCAGTATCCGGTAGTCACATATTTGCCAGCCGGTCGCTGCAGGTTCGAGTTGCAGCAGGTGGATCAGCAGGCCACGGGCGGTTTCGCTCCAGGCCAGCGCCTGGTTCTCGCCCAGCGCCATGCCGCCCATTGCCAGTGGTGCAGAGGGCGTTTGGCTCAGTTCGACGAGATCTGCCAGGCGTGCGCCCAAGCGCAGCCAGGCGTTGTCGTAGCGCTCTGGGTGGGCGTCGCGCTCTCGGGTCCAGGCGCCGGTCTCGCGGGGGGTGCCGCAGAGTTCCGGGCGACGCAGGAAATCCGCCTCGGCGGCCAGGCTACGGCCGATCTCCTGCAGGCTGGTTGGCCCGCTGGGCAATGCACATACGGGAAGCACCAGCGCCTCGGCGCGCCGACGGCAATCGTGCAGCAGGCGTGCCAGCGGGTGGCGGCCGCGCAGGCTCCAGTCCAGCAGCGCCTGGCGTGGGTCGGCGCGCCAGCTCTGTAACCAGTCCCGGGCCGAGCCGTCGAACCAGCTGTCGAGATCTGCTGCCTGCCGGGGCGAAGGCAGAGAGTTTTGCGACAGTGGCCCTGCCAGCAGGCGCGGCCACTCCAGCAGGACGTGCCGCAGGTGCTCGCGGATGTTTTCCTCGCGCAGCGCCGCACGTGCCTGCTCGCTCGGCGCGGCAAGGCCGTGACGGACGGCTTGCAGCGCCATCTCGGCGGTCAGCCGGTGGGCCTGGCCGCACAGGCTGTAGATCAGCGGCAGATGGTGCACTGCCGCTTCCGGCGGTTGTCCGCGCAGTAGCCGTCCTGCCAACGGTGGGCGGCCTCCCAGCAGCGCCGGGTGCTGCGCGGGACGCACGCGCAGCCAGCCGGCCAGTTTCGCAACCCCGTTCTCCGCGCTCATCGCGTTGTCCCGGCAAGGCGGCCGAACAGGCTGCGGCGGCTCGGGTTGGCCGGTTGCTCGGGCGGCTGACGGCGTAACAGGGCCAACACCTGCCGTGCGGTATCCCGTGCTTGTTGCTGATCGATGAAATCGAACATCGGCGAGAACAGCGAGCAGCTCTGGTAGTGGCCGAAAAGCTCATCCTTGGCAGCAATGAAGCTCAAACGCTCGCCGCCCAGCGCATGCTCGCGAATCGCGCCGTTGGCAGCGGCATTCAGGGGTGCGTCGGGCAACCAGACCAGGTTCATGCACCAGGGCGTGATGAGCACGCCAAGCAAGCCGCCAGTGTCTGCCGTGTCGAGATGCTGCGGGGCAAACCCGATTGCCTCGACGTCCAGTGCCGGGTTCAGCAGCGGCAGGCCGTGCATACGTGAGTCGGCTATGTCGCGAAAGCGCTGCGCCAGTGCTTCGGCGCGAGCCAGCGGATCACTCATCGAGCACCATGAATTGCTCCGCGTCGCCATCACAGTTGGGGCAGCGCCAGTGGGCGGGCAATTGCGCGAAAGGCGTGCCCGGTGCGATCTGCCATACCGGGTCGCCCTGGGCCGGGTCATAGACCCACCAGCAAATCTTGCACTCCAGGCGCGCATCGGCGGGAAGTCGACTGCGGTCACCCAGGTAGCTGCCTTCGAAGCCTGCACGTTGGTTCATTGGTCGGATCCTGCAAGCTCGCCCTCGAACCACTGGATGACATCCTCGAAGCGCTCCAGCGAGTCGGCGATGTCTTCCGGCGCGGCCATTACCACTTCGGGCAGGTCGGTGACCTCGATGGTGTCGAGGATCAGCGCGTCTTGAGAGTTGAAGTAACGCACCCGCCAGCAGTTGGGGACGCGGGTGTTGCTGATGCGGCAGTTGCCATAGCCGCGCACCAGCATCAGCACGGTGCCTTCACCCAGGCATTGGTCGAGGAACGGCACGTCCTGTTCGGATAGCGGCAGCAGGCTGAGGTTGATGACGTGCGCCGCGCTCCCGGGGAGCCAGTGCAAGGTGCGGTCCTGCAGTTCGGTGAGTATGGCCGGGGCGTTCATCACGCCAGCCGGCAGCGGCGACGCTGGCGCGAGCGCGGCTGTCGAAATGTCGAACTTCGCGGCGCGGCGTAGCAATGCAGGCGCCGCGTCTACGTCGATGTAGTCGAGCCCGGCACCCAACACGCGCCAGACGCCGGCGAAGATCGATTCCTGGATACGTACGCCGTCGGTGCCGCCAATATGCGCGCTGACTTCACCTTCGCCCAGCAATTGGTCGAGCAAGACGCGGTCGGCCGGGCTATAGGCACGCAGGTCGAGGCTGGGTGGGGTATCTCCGACATGCCGGCTGCGGAGCATGTGGAGGATTTCGCCCAGAACCTGTCGCGCGCCGGGGGCGGCGTCCAGCACCTGCGGCTCGGGAAGCAGCGGCAGTGCGTGGGTGTACATGCCTTGCGGCATGTTGATGTATTCGAGGGTGGCGTCGTCCTCGGGTTGTGAGCCGGGGCCGATGTCCACGAGGGGAATGTAGTGGTGTGGGTCCATGGGCGGGGCACCGTTCATTGGCAACCTCCGGAGGCGGGTTGTGCGGTTTCGCTGCGCAGCGGGATCAGCGCATTGCTTTGCTGAAGGGCGCTCTCGGCCAGCTGCAGATAAGCGTCCCAGTCGCGCATACCGTCGATCTGGGTGACATAACCACCGTCGCGTAGCCAGATGATGCTCGGCCAACGGCGCAGTGCGAAGCGCTCGGCCAGGGCGGCTTCGTCGGCGCGCAGACCGACTCCCAGGCGCGGGTGGCAGTCATGGCGTGCGGCGAGGGTCTTGCACAGCTCAGGCAGTATCACCGCCACGTCCAGGCATTCGGGGTGGCGCACTGGGTCACCACAGAGCAGCAGCAAGGCTTCACCTGGCAGGGCCAGCCAGGCGTCGAGATTGTCCAGGCCGACCCAACTGGCGGCGAAGTCCTCGACCAGCCGGTTGATCAGCGGGGGCACCTTGGGAATAGCGGGCTGGAGCGCCAGCAGGGCGGCAGGGTCGCTCATGGAGACTCCTTGGATGGCGGTTGGCCGAGCAGGCCGGAAAGGTGGTCGGCGCTCATGGCGGAGGGCAGGGCGAAGGCAGCTGGGCCATCCGCACCTTCGCCGAGCAGCGCGGCGTCAAGCAGGGCCAGGGTGGCGTCGATTTCCGCGGCGCGGTCGGGCGACAGGTGCTCGCGAGCCGCGTCAATGAACACCAGTACCCAGTCACCGGTGGCGCATGCGTCGACCAGGGTGGTGTCGATCCAGCGCTGCCGGCCATGACGGTCGCTGCACAGCGCCGCGCCGGGGCGGACGCTGAGGACGTGCATGGGAAGGCCAATGCACATGTCAGCTGCGCCGCGCCAGCACGCGTTCGTCACCGACGCGGCAGGCTTCCTGTTCGCTGGGGCGTTCGCTTTCGTAGCGCTGCAGGTCCAGATGCAGCAGGGTCACTGCTTCGTCTTCGGGCAGCGGCGTGGTGCGCGGGCGTGGTGCTGCGCCCCATTCTTCGAGCACCTGGTGGGCGGCGTCGATGGTCAGGTCCAGCGCCGCCTTCACACACGGGCGCAGGCTACCGCCATAGTCGTCCATGCGTTCTGGCTGGCAGCCCATCAGTAGCACGCGCTTCGGGTAGTGGCCGGTGAGTTGGGCGAGCATCAGCACTTCCTGGAAACCGGTCTGGTGCAGGCTGAGCTTCTTCACGCCGAGAAAGCGCGGTACATCCTCATCAGCGACGAACTTCAGGGTGCCAGGCGCCATGTTGTAGTCCACGGCATCGAAAATCAGCAGGTAGTCAGCCTGCTGCACGTGCTGGATCAGGTACAGGCCCTGGGTGCCGCCATCGATCAGGGTGACGTTGTCGGCGAACTCGTAACGTTGCTGCAGGGCTTCGACACAGCGCACGCCGAAGCCTTCGTCAGCCCACAACAGGTTGCCAATGCCGAGCACGGTGATACGTGGCGCGGGGGAGGGAGTTGCAGTCATTTTTTCAGGCTCTTGTAGCCGGTGATGATGCTGCCGATCAGGTTCAGGCGACCGTAGATTTCCTCGCGCACCGCTGCATACACATGCGCCACGATGAAGATGATCATCAGCCACATGCCCAGGTGGTGAAGGGTGCGCACATTGCTGGAACCGCCCAGCAGCGGCAGCATCCAGCCGAACAGGCTTTCCTGCCAGGAGCCCATCTGTGTGCCTTCGCCATACAGGGCAAAGCCGCTCAGCAACATGAACAGCGACGTGAGCAGGAAGATGAACACCATGGCGAAACGCGACAGTGGGTTGTGGCCGAAGATCGGTTTCGGCACCGGCCCCATGGCAAGGTAATAGCGCACCCAGATACTGAAGCTGCGCCAGTAGGCCTTGCTGGTGAGCGGAACCCAGAACAGCTCGCGGGCATGGTGGTTGCCGACCAGAGCCCAGTAGGCGCGGCCGATCATGCCGACGGCGAACAGGTAGGCCGCAGCAAAATGGGCGAAGCGGATATAGCCCATCAGGAAGTTGGCGCTGGCTTCTCCCGGCTGGGTCGGCAGTGGCGAGCCGATGAAGTAGCCGGTTACCGCCAGCACCAGGATGCAGCTGGCGTTGATCCAGTGCCACAGGCGCACGGGCGCTTCGTAGACGTACTCAGTGTGATGCTCGGACATGTCGTCACCTCAAGTGCGCCGGGCGCGTGAACGCACCCGGCGGCGGGCTGCTGGGTGGCTCAACGCACGGTGACCGTGCTCAGTTCGACGCCATCCTCGCTCATCACGTGGGTTGCGCAGGCCATGCAGGGGTCGAAGGAGTGCAGCGTGCGAAGGATTTCCACGGGTTGGTCGGCTACCTCGACCGGGGTGTTCAGCAGCGCCGCTTCGAAGGCGCCGATCTGCCCCTTGCTGTCGCGCGGGCTGCTGTTCCAGGTGCTGGGCACCACGCACTGGTAGTTCTCGATGCGCCCGTCCTTGATGCGAATCCAGTGGCCGAGCGCACCGCGCGGAGCGGCGACGCTGCCCACGCCCTTGGCCTCGGCAGGCCAGGTCTTTGGGTCCCACTTCTCGACGTTGGCGGTGGCGCGGTCACCGTTGCGGATGTTGCCCATCAGCTCGTTCCAGTCGTCGACCATCATCTCCGCGCAGTATTCCGCTTCCAGCGCGCGGGCCAGGGTGCGGCCGATGGTGCTGGGTAGCAGTTGCTTGGCGCTGTAGTCGGTTTCGCTCAGGCCAAGGGCGCGAGGCAGGTCGTGGTTGACCGCCTGCAGCGCGTCGTCCAGTTGCTGCTTGACCCGCTGGCCATGCGGGTTGCCTTTGAGGGCGTGCGCATAGCCGAGGATGTAGCGGGCCAGTGGGCCGACTTCCATGGCATGGCCTCGCCAGCGCGGTGATTTCACCCAGGAATACTTGGCGCTCTCGTCGATTTCCTCGATCGCCGTGCGGCTGCCCTTGGTGGCGCTGCCCAGCTCGTAGTGTGGGTCGGTGATACCGTCCCAGGGGTGCAGGCCCTGGTCGTTGTCCGGGTACTGGTACCAGGAGTGGGTGACGAACTCCTGGACCTGTTCCGGATCGCGCACGTCCACCGGCAGGATCTCGTCCCAGTTGCCGTTGAGGATGGCGCCACCGGGCAACTGGTTGGTGCTGTCGTCGTAGTTGATCTTGGCGTAGGTGCCGTAATCCATCACGTTGCTGGCCGCCAGGCCGCCGCCATGCAGCCAGCCCTGTTGCTTGTACAGGGTGCCGATGGCCAGAACGTCGGGCACGTAGACGTTGCGTACGAATTCCAGCGCCTCGTCGATGCGCGCGCGCACGAAGTTCAGTCGCTCCATGTTCAGCGGGGCGCCGGCGGCGAGGTCGCCATCGATGTTGATGGCGCAGGGCACGCCGCCCACCAGATAGTTGGGATGAGGGTTCTTGCCGCCGAAGATGGTGTGGATCTTCACCCATTCCTTCTGCAGGTCCAGCGCTTCCAGGTAGTGGGTGACCGCCATCAGATTGGCTTCCGGCGGCAGCTTGTAGGCCGGGTTGCCCCAGTAGCCGTTCATGAACGGCCCGAGTTGGCCGCTCTCGACGAACTTCTTCAGGCGGTTCTGCACGTCGCGGAAATAGCCGGGCGAGGACTTCGGGTTTGCCGGCGAGACCAGTTGCTGCAACGCCGAAGTCGCCTTGGGGTCGGCCTTGAGCGCCGATACCACATCGACCCAGTCCAGGGCATGCAGGTGATAGAAGTGCACGACATGGTCGTGTACCTGCAGGGTCTTGGCCATCATTTCGCGGATCAGGTGGGCGTTGGGCGGAATGCGGATGCCCAGCGCATCCTCTACCGCACGGACCGAGGCCAGGGCGTGGCAGCCGGTGCACACGCCGCAGATGCGTTCGACGAAGGCCCAGGCATCGCGCGGGTCGCGCCCCTTGAGAATGACTTCGAGGCCGCGCCACATGGTGCCGGTGGAGACGGCATTGCGGATCACGTTATTGGCATCGAGGTTGACCTCGACCCGCAGGTGGCCCTCGATTCGGGTCACCGGGTCGACGACGATGCGCCGGCCGCTGTTGTCCAGATCGAAACCCTGGGTGGAGTAGTTGCTCATGGATCAGGCTTCCTGTACTGCGCTCAGGCGTCGTGCGTGGAGGTGTGCGCCTTGCCATTGCTGGCGCGCTTGATGGCGGAGACCGCTGCATGGGCGGCGATTGCCGCGCCCACGGTACCGGCGGCGGCCACGCCGATCCGGTCGGCGTTGGCTTCCACGCCGAAGGCGTTGATGTCCGTCAGGTGCTGGTAGAACGAGCCCTTGTCCCAGAAGCCTTCTTCCGAGCAACCGATGCAGCCGTGGCCGGACTGGATCGGGAAGCTGGTGCCCCCGTTCCAGCGCACCGTGGAGCAGGCGTTGTAGGTGGTCGGGCCCTTGCAGCCGACCTTGTACAGGCAGTAGCCCTTGCGCGCGGAGTCATCGTCCCAGGCCTCGACGAACTGGCCGGCGTCGAAGTTCGGCCGGCGGTAGCACTTGTCGTGAATGCGCTGGCTGTAGAACATTTTCGGCCGCCCCTGGCGATCCAGTTCCGGTATGCGGTCGAACGTCAGCATGTAGGTGATCACCCCGGTCATCACCTCGGCGATGGGCGGGCAGCCCGGTACCTTGATGATCGGCTTGTCGGTGATCACCTTGTGGATCGGTACGGCCTGGGTCGGGTTCGGCTTGGCTGCCTGTACGCACCCCCAGCTGGCGCAGGAACCCCAGGAAATGATCGCCTTGGCATCGCGGGAGACGCGTTTGAGCTGCTCGACGAAGGGTTTCCCGCCGATGATGCAACTCATGCCGTCCTGGTTCAGCGGCGGGTTGCCTTCGACCGCGAGGATGTAGTTGCCCTTGTACTTGGTCATCACCTCATCGAGGATCGCCTCGGCCTGATGCCCGGCGGAGGCCATCAGGGTGTCGTCATAATCCAGCGAGATCATCGACAGCACCACGTCCTTGGCTAGGGGGTGCGCGGAGCGGATGAAGGATTCAGAGCAGCAGGTGCACTCCAGGCCATGCAACCAGAGCACGGGGGTGCGCGGCTTGTTCTCCATGGCCCAGGCGATCTGTGGCATGAAGGCCGGCCCCAGGCCCAGCGACGTGGCTGTCAGCGAGCAGAATTTGATGAAGCTGCGCCGCGAGATGCCTTGCCTGCGCATTACTTCATAGAACGTTTCGGTCACTTGTATTCTCCTCGGCCAGGCTCTTCTTGCTCTTGGGAATGGCGTGCACCCGCGCTTCTGGCACGGCGCACGGAACAGCCACGCCGGACCGGTAGGTCGGCGTGGTGATCGGATCACGGACGGACTCGGCAGCCTGCGCACGGGGGTGGCGATCAGCTACGGGGGACGGGGTAGTGCGGTCGAATGACATACCGGAGGCTTTTCAAATCCTGTGCCATTCGGTCGCATGGCTGGTCGTGCGGTTTATCTGGGCCGAAAAGAGCCCCAATGGCAGGGTTCTCCCAGGTTTTGCGCTGATGTACGGCGATGGCTGCGAACGCCAACTGGTCATGCCGTTATCGCTTTGGTGGCCTGGGTGGAAATGTTCTGTTCAGTACTCAGGCCGGCGCCAGGTCGAGGCGGTCGTAGCCCTTGTAGCGATAGAAGGCCCAGGACAGCAGCCAGGTGATAACGAACAGGCCGATGATCAGGTAGCCGAGCAGGCCGAAGTGCTCGTTCACCTGGGCGATGAAATCCCAGGCTCCGCCTTCGAGCCCCAGTTGCTCTGCCAGCAGGTTCAGCGCTTCCATGCCGCCGACCAGCAGCGCTACCAGTACGGATGCCGAGGTGATGGTGAGGTTGTAGTAGAGCTTGCGCGCCGGCCGGACCTGGGCCCAGCGATAGGCCCCGGTCATCAGTACGCTGTCGGCGCTGTCGACCAGCGCCATACCGGCGGTAAACAGTGCGGGAAATACCAGGATCGAGACCATTGGCAGGTTCTGCGCCGCCTGGCTCGCAGCGATGCCGAGCAGGCCGATTTCCGTGGCGGTATCAAAGCCCAGGCCGAACAGGAACCCCAGCGGGTAGAGGTGCCAGCTGCGGCGGATCAGGCGGAACAGGGGCCGTGCCAAGCGTGCTATCGGCCCGCTGCCGGTGAGCATGTTTTGCAGCTCTGCCTCGCCGACGCGTTCGCCTCGGCAGACGCGGCGGAAGGCGCGATAGACCGAGCGCAGAATGACCAGGTTGATCAGCGCTACCAGCAGCAGGAAGGCTGCCGAAACCGAGGTGCCGATGAGTGCGCCGATACCGTGGAAGGCTTCGAGTTCATCCTGCAGGCTGGCGGCGCTGAGAGCGATCAGCACCGAGGCGAGAATCACCACGCTGCTATGGCCGAGGGAAAAATACAAACCGACGCTTTGCGTGGCCTGGCCTTCCTGAATCAGCTTGCGGGTGGCGTTGTCGATGGCGGCGATATGGTCTGCATCCACCGCATGGCGAAGACCGAAACTGTACGCAAGGACCGCAGTGCCCAGCAGCATCGGGTAGTCGCTGAAAGCGAACAGCGCCCAGGTCCAGGCAAGCAGGTTGACCGTGATCAGGCCGATGAACAGGGTGATGGTCGAACGGGGCGAGGCCGGGCGCGGCATGGGGTCTCCAGCAGTCTTGTATGAAGAGTCGGAAAATGCTCATACAAGCGCTGTGCCAAGCCTTCGTCAGCGTCGGAGTGGGCGTATTGGCGAAGGTGGCTGGTCAGTCGGTTGGCAGTTTGCTCATGAGGGTGGAAAGCAGCTTTGCACCGAACTCAGTCCAGTGCTGGCAGGCGTAAACGGAACATCGCGCCCCCCGCGGGATGATTGCCGGCCTCCAGCGAGCCGCCGCAGCGCTCGACGATGCCATAGCTGATTGCCAGTCCCAGACCGGTGCCCTGGCCGGCAGGTTTGGTGGTGAAGAAGGGTTCGAATACCTGGCTGAGGTATTGTTCGGCGATGCCGGGGCCGTTGTCGCGCAGGGTGAGAATGGCCCAGCCCGGTTCGCGCCCCAGGTCGATCCACAGTTGCGGAGGCTCGGCTGCGGCGGCGCGCGCGGCGTCGTAGGCGTTCTGCGTGAGGTTCATCAGCACCTGCAGCAACTGCCCGGCATTGCCGTGGACGTGCACGTCGCCGGTCGGCTGCCAATGCACGACCAGATCTGGCGCCGTGCCGCGGGTGATCCAGTGAATGGCGCGCTCGATGACGTCGTTGAGTGCAGCTTCGCCGTGATGCCCGCGGTCCAGCGCGGAGAAACGCTTGAGCGCGCTGACAATATCGGCGGTGCGTTGCGCGCCTTCCAGTGTGCCCTCGATCAGTGAGGGCAGGTCGGCCAATAACGGGTCGATGCGCAGTTGTCGGCGCATGGCATCGCGCTGCTCGGCGGGTGCCTCTTCGTGCACCGCGTGCAGGTAGTCCTGCAGGCGGTTTCCATAGCCGCCCAGTACGTGGGCGTTGGCAAGCACGAAGCTGATCGGATTGTTCAGTTCGTGGGCCACGCCGGCTACCAGGCGCCCCAGCGACGCCATCTTCTCGGCGTGCAGCAGTTGCTGCTGGGTGCGCTTGAGCGCTTCGTGGGCTTCGTGCAGTTGGCGGTAGGCGTGCTGCAATTCGCCCAGAGGCCGGCCCACCAGTACATGCCCCAGGCAACGTCCGTGGGCGCCGCTGCGGACTGTGCAACTGAGATCCACCGGCAGCAGCGCACCCTCGGCGCCGAGGAAGTTCACTTCCAGGCGGGCGCTGGCATTGTCGCGGCGCAGGCCGCCGAGCAGAGTGCGAAGGCGCTCCACGCTGGCGTCATCACCGAGCAGCGAGTAGACCGAGCAGCCGAGCAGACGTTGTTCGTCGCCGCCGACCAGTTTACGCAGCGACTGGTTGGACTCTTCGATCAACCCTTGCGGGTCACAGGCCAGGAGGATGTCCGACATCGACGCCAGCATGCTGGCGATGAACTGCTGCGACTGCTCCAGTTCGGCGTTCTTCTGCTCCAGTTCGATCTCGTCCTGAACCAACTGCGAGTAGACCTCGTCCATCTTGCCGATGACTTCCAGCCAGGCATCTTCATCCAGCTGCGATGGTGGTTTGCGGGCCATGGACATCAGCTCGTGGGGTGCAGGTGCGGGTGGGCGTGTTCGCTGTTCGACGCGGCCACCGGGATCAGGTTCAGCTGCCCATGGCGCACGCCACGCTCGGCGCTCAAGCGTTCGGCGAAGGCTCGAACGTGCGTCACCGGCCCCTTGAGCATGAGGCTTTCCAGGCAGTGATCGTGGTCCAGATGCACGTGCTGGCTGGCAATGGTCAGGTCGTGATGGTCGTGCTGCAAGGTCATGACTCGTTCGGCGAGGGTGCGTGCGTGATGGTCATAGACGTAGCTCAGGTTGGCGACGCAGTGCAGCGACCCAGCCTCCTGGCGCAGGCGCGACTGTTCGATGTGGCGGCGCAGTATGTCACGCAGCGCCTCGGAGCGATTGCCGTAGCCCTGGGAACGGATCAACTGATCGAGCGCGTCGGCCAGGTTATCGTCGAGGGAGATGGTCAGACGTTGCATGGCGAGACTCCGGGTCAGTGCACGGTGCAGACCATGCAGGGATCGAACGAGCGCACGATATGTTGCACCGACACCGGGTTCTGCTCGCCGGGGCGCACCGGCGCGCCTTCCAGGGCTCGCTCCAGGGCGCCGGGGCGGCCCTGGGCATCGCGCGGCGAGAAGTTCCAGGTGGTCGGGGCGATGATCTGGTAGCTGGCGATCCGCCCTTGTTCGACCTTGAGCCAATGCCCCAGCGCGCCGCGTGCGGCTTCGGTGAGACCGACCGCGCTGCCGTTGTCCGGCATTTGGCAGTCCCGGTAATAGGGTTCGCCGGGACGCAGCGCGAGCAACCAGCCCTCCATGAGTGGCACAACCCGTGCCAACTCCACCAGGCGCGCCAGCAACCGCGTATAGACGCTACCGCCACAGCGGCCTTCAGCATCGCGCAGCAGGGGGTGGCCATCGATCAACTGGCGAGCCAGGGCGCCGGTCTCCAGTACGGCACCGGCCAGTCGTGGGGCCTTGTTCCAGGTATAGGCGGCGGCCTTGTCCAGGCTGGGCTCGGTGATGCCTTCGGCCGGGTGCACAGGGCCGGAGCTATCGTCCAGCCAGGCGTGGCTCGCATCTTCGCTGATCGTCTCCAGCGCCAAGGGCCGTACCTGCCTTGACGCGGCATCCCACAGCCCGCGCTCGAAGGTGAGCGTACTGTCGGCTTGCGGGTATGCACCGTACGACAGATACAGGCCGGGCCCCTGGCCGAGGTGCTCCAGGCCGCTATCGAGGACGATGCGCAGGAAGCGGCGCAGATCGCCTTGTTCTGGTGCTTCGGCGTACCAGGACCACAGTTGGTCTTCGCTGGCGAGGCCGGCGATGCGTTCCAGCGGCGCTGCGTACAGCTCGCTTTCGAGGAACTGGCGGAACTCGCGCACCCGTGTCAGCAGGCGCAGACGCTCCGCCGGGTCGATGGCGCGGGTGGAGCCACCCGGATGGATGGAGCCGGTGTGAGGCCATTTGCCGCCCAGCGTACCGATCAGGTCCAGCCAGCGCTTGCGCGCGGCCAGGGCTACACGCTGCTGGGTGCCGGTGTGCGGAGTGAAGCGCTGCACCGCATCGGCGTACCAGGGGCGATCGGCATACAGCGGGCGCACGAAATCCGGCATGAAGAACAGGTAGAAATGGCTCAGGTGATCGGCGAGGTTCTCCGTCGCAGCCATCAGGTTGATGGCGATCAAACCGTTGGCTGGCGGCTGGACACCGGCCAACCCACCCAGCGCTCGCGCGGCGGCGACCGACTGGGAAACGGAGCAGATTCCACAGACGCGGGGTGCGTAGACCAGCGCATCGAGCGGCGGATGATCGCGCAGGATCTGCTCGAAACCCCGGTACATGGTGGCGTTGACCTGGGCCGAGCGCACCTGGCCGTCCTCGATATCCAACTGGACTTCGAGGTCGCCTTCGACGCGGTTGAACGGGCCGACCAGCAGACGTGTCATGGACGTGTTCCCTAGCGGCGTGTCCGGCGGATAACGGGGGCGATCAGTGCATGATCGGCGGTGGCGTTCTGTCGGACGCGTTCCGGAGTGGCTGATTTCGACAGCGCCGCCAAGGCGACAAACCAGGCCTTGGGCATGTCGGTGGGCAGGCCGATGGGGATGCCGGCACGCTTGGGCGTGAGGTGGAAACCGTGGCCGGGCTCCTCGAAGCCGGGCGCGGTGCAGTTGATGCAGGCGTAACCGCCGCGGGTGCAGGAGCCTTCGCCGTTCCACAGGCGGTTATTGCAGTCGCCGTGGGCCTGGGTGCCCTTGCAGCCGAGGTTTTCCATCATGCAGCCGAGGTCGGAGGGTTTTACCGCGCTGGCCTTGTACTCATAGAACTCGTTGCGCGTGCAGCCGTGGTGCACCAACTGGTCGGCATAGAAGCGAGGGCGGCCCAGGGCGTCCAGGTCAGGCTCGCCGAACAGCCCGGCGGCCAGGGCCATCAGCGTGTCGGTGACCCAGCCCGGATGGGTGGGGCAGCCGGCGACATTGATCACTGGCAGACCCTTGCGCGAGCGATACTCGGCGCCCAGCAGGCCGCCGAGGCGCTCGCCGTCATACTGCAGCCCGCAGGCGTCGGTGGGGTTGCTACCGGCGGCGGTGATACCGCCGTAGGCGGCGCAGGTGCCGATGCCCAGGGTGTAGTCGGCAATGCCTGCGAGGCGCCGCACCCAGTCGATCATCGCTACGCCGGTGCCGGCCAGCAGATGGAAGCGCCCGCTGCCATTGGGGCCGCGCAGCAGTGAGCCTTCGATGCACAGCGCATCCAGGTGGGTGCGACCACTCAGGCAATCATCGAGAATCGACAGCACCTCATCAGCGCTTTCCAGCGACAGCGACGGATGCCACAGCAACTCGATCCCGGCGTTGCGCCACAACCCGGCGAAATCCTGCGTATCGGCGCAGAGCAGCGACATATTGCAGCCGCCGCAACCGCCGGACTGCAGCCAGAGAACGCGAAAAGGCGCGCTCATGGGGTTTCCTCCAGGCCGAAGCGGCGCAGTTTCTGACGCAGGCCAACGCGCGACAGGCCCAGCTCACGCGCGGCATGGGTCTTGTTCCAGTGATGGCGCAGCAGCGCTTCCCTGAGCAGCGTCGCCTCGATGGCGTCGAGTTGTTCCTGCAGGGTGCCGGCCGGGATGCCAGGCGCGCAGGAAGAGGATCGCGCGCGCGGTGCCTGGCCCTGCAGCACCTTCAGGGAGAATGCCCGGGCGCTGACTTCCGCACCTTCGGACAGGGCGGCGGCGCGGTAGATTTCATTGCGCAGCTCGCGGATGTTGCCCGGCCAGGGGTAGTGCAGCAGGTTGCCGAGGGCATCGTCGGCGAAGTGCAGGCCGGGCAGGTCGAGTTCCTGGCTGGCGTCGGCCAGCAGTTTGCTGGCGATCGGGATGAGATCGCCACTGCGTTCGCGCAGCGGCGGCAAACCCAGAGATACCCCGGCCAGCCGGTAATAGAGGTCGCTGCGGAAACGCCCCTCCTGGACATCGGCTTCCAGGTCACGGTGTGTCGCGGCAATCACCCGCACGTCCACGCGCACCGGCGTGCTGGCGCCCACCGGGCGCAATTCGCCTTCCTGCAGGACACGCAGCAACTTGACCTGGAAGGCCGGCGAGGTATCGCCGATCTCGTCAAGGAAAAGGGTACCGCCGTGGGCGCGCTGGATCAGCCCGATGTGATCCTGGTGAGCGCCCGTGAACGCGCCGCGCTTGTGCCCGAAGAGTTCGGACTCAAGCAGCGAATCCGGCAGCGCCGCGCAGTTCTCCATGATGAAGGCCTTGTCCGCGCGCGGGCTGGCGTAGTGAATGGCGCGGGCCAGCAACTCCTTGCCGGTGCCCGATTCGCCCAGCAACAGGACCGACAGATCGAAGCGCGCCACGCGCGCGGCCAGTTCGCACACTGCGTCCAGCGGGCTACCGGGCTCGCGCACGATGCGGGCGAAGTCGAAGGCATTGCGGACCTTGTCCAGCACCTGCTGGTTACGCCGGCGCAGCACCGGGGTGGCTGCGCGCAACTCCACGTCCAGGCGCTGCAGGTGGTTGTGCAGGGCGCGGCTTTCCATGGCATTGCGCACCGTGGTGAGCAGGTGGTCGGGCAGCCAGGGCTTGAGCAGGTACTGGTAGATGCCGGCCTGGTTCACGCCGGCAATGATGTCTTCGGAGTCGGTGTAGCCGGAGAGGACGATACGCACCGCCTCGGGCCAGCGCTCACGGGCCTCCTTGAGAAATTCGATGCCTTGCACACCGGGCATGCGTTGATCGCAGAGGATCACCGCGACCGGATGGCGTTCGAGCAGCTCGCGTGCCTGCTCGGCCGAGTCGGCAAGCAGCACCTGGAACTCGCCGTCGAGTACCCGTGAGAGGGCTTCGCGGGAGCGCAGTTCGTCATCGATGACCAGGACGGTCGGGGTATGGGAGTCAAAGCCGCCGAGTGAAGACATGGATTCCAGTGTCACGATACGAGGGCCGGACTGGTTGACCCGGCGGTCGCCGGATCATGACATTCGAAGCTGGCAGGCGAAAGGGAACACTACCATTGGACTAGTCCGCCGCCCGTGTAACGCTACCCGGTCGTGGTCCGGCAATCCTGCGCGGCACTAGGCGCTGAACGCCTGGTGTTCAGCGCAGGCTGTCTGGCGCGCGGTTTGTAGTGCCTCACGCCATCGGCGGCAACCGGCGCTTCACCGGGCTCTTCTTGACGATGGCCGTATTGGTCTCGGCGAAGCCATTGAGGTGATCCAGGATCTCGTCCAGTTGCTCCATGGAGCGCACGCACATCCGTGCGTAGAAGCAATCCTCGCCGGTGACCTTGTCGCACTCGGTGAACTCGGGGATCGCCAGGATCTGCCGTTCCACCTCCTGCAATCTGCCTGGCAGCGGTCGTACGCGGACGATGGCCTGCAGTTGGTAGCCGAAGGCGCGCGGGTCGACGTTCACCGTATAGCCGGTGATGACCTGGCGCTCCTCCAGCTTGCGCAGCCGTTCAGCCACACTGGGGGAGCTGAGGCCGCTGACCTGGGCGAGGGCCTTGAGGGACAGGCGCGAGTCTTCCATCAGTGCGGCGATCAGCAACTGGTCGATTTCATCGGTCATCTTGGTCTCGAAAGGTAAATTCGTAGTGTGGCCTTGATAGTAAAGGTCGTTGGAGGGATTTGCCTGCGTCAGGCGATGGAGTGCGCGAATCCACCTGTTCATACTGATCACCAACGAGTGGAGGTGGACCATGAACGAGCGGATCAAACGCGGCACCCTGGAAATGATCAGCGCCATGCTGATCTGCGGCACCATCGGCTGGCTAGTGGTGGTCTCCGGCCAGCCGGTGCTGGACGTGGTGTTCTGGCGCTGCGTATTCGGCGCCGCCACCCTGCTGGTGATCTGCGCCGCCATGGGCTTCCTGCGTCCCGGCATTCTCACCCGCGCCACCTTCGGCCTGGCGCTGCTCAGCGGCGCGGCCATCGTTGGCAATTGGGTGCTGCTGTTCGGCTCCTACTCGCGGGCCTCCATCGCCATCGGCACGGCCGTGTACAACGTGCAGCCATTCCTGCTGGTGTTGCTCGGCGCGTTGTTCCTCGGCGAGAAGGTGACGGCGCAAAAACTCGCCTGGCTGGGTATTTCCTTCCTCGGCATGCTGGCCATCGTCAGTGCGCACGGTGAAGCGGGGCAGGTGGGTAGCGACTACCTGGGCGGGATCGCACTGGCGCTCGGTGCGGCGGCGTTGTACGCCGTGGCGGCGCTGATCATCAAGCGCCTGACCGGCGTGCCGCCGCACCTGATCGCGCTGATCCAGGCGGTGACCGGCGTTTTCCTGCTCGCCCCCTGGGCCAACCTGACCTTGCTGCCCCAGGCGAGCACGGCCTGGGCCAGCCTGGCGACCCTGGGCATCGTGCACACCGGCATCATGTACGTGCTGCTCTACGGCGCGATCCAGAAACTGCCGACAGCCCTGACCGGGGCGCTGTCGTTCATCTATCCGATCGCAGCGATCTTCGTCGACTGGTTCGCCTTCGGCCATCGCCTGACTCCGCTGCAATGGCTGGGCGTGATCGCCATCCTGCTGGCCGCCGCCGGCATGCAGCGCGGCTGGAGCCTGAACCTGCGGCGCCTGGCCTGGCGCTGAAATCCGTGCTTGCCTGACAATGCCGGGGAACCTGTGCCGCTGCGCACCGGTCCTGTAGGCGGACCTCAAGCAAGGAACGGACTATGACTGCGGCTGTCCTGACGGCAGATTCACCTAGCCTGAAAAGGCTTTCATCCCGATACATTCAGCTGCTGGGCGTGGCCGCGTTACTGGCGCTGGCCGGCTGCGGCAGCCGCGCGCCGAGCGTGCCGGAGCCGACCCCGGAGGAGGTGCGCGGCAAGCTGGTCAGGCTGATTCCCGCTGGCACTTCTGACCGCGAGGGCTGGGCGAAGGACATCCAGGTCGCCTTCACCACCCAGCGCATTCCGGCGACTACCGAGAACCTCTGCTCAGTGGTGGCGATCACCGAGCAGGAGTCCAACTTCAAGGCCGACCCGCCTGTGCCGGGGCTGGGCAAGATCGCTCGCGCCGAGATCGACCGGCGTGCGAGCAAGGTCCATGTGCCGGGTTTCCTCATCGATACCGCGCTGGCGCTGAAATCACCGAATGGCCGCACCTACAGCCAGCGCTTGGCGAGCGCGAAGACCGAGAGGGAACTGAGCGCGATCTTCGATGACTTCATCGGCGGCGTACCGCTGGGCCAGCAGTTGTTCGGCCGCTTCAACCCGGTGCATACCGGTGGGCCGATGCAGGTCAGCATCGCGTTTGCGCAGGCCCATGCCGAGGGCTACCCGTACCCGGTGGACGGCAGTATCCGCCGCGAAGTGTTCAGTCGCCGTGGCGGCATGTACTTCGGTACCGCCCACCTGCTGGGTTATCCGGTGAACTATCCGCGTCAGTTGTACCGTTTCGCCGACTTCAACGCCGGCTGGTATGCCAGCCGCAACGCGGCGTTCCAGCGCGTGGTCGCGGATCTCACCGGCATCACCCTGGCACTGGACGGGGACGTGATCCTCTATGGCAGCTATGACGCCGGCAGCACCGAGAAGGCGGTGCGCACCCTGGGGTCGAAGCTGGACATGAGCGAGCGGGAAATCCGCCGCGACCTGGAGTTGGGCGACAAGCCGGAGTTCACCCGGTCGGAGCTCTACACCAAGGTCTTCGCCCTGGCCGAACGCTCCGCCGGCAAGTCGATGCCGCGGGCGATGCTGCCGGGGATCACGCTGCACAGCCCGAAGATCACCCGCCAGCTCACCACCGCCTGGTTCGCCCAGCGCGTGGACGAGCGCTACCAGCGCTGCCTGGGGCGTGCGCCGAAGGACTGAATCAGTCGCCCTCGGCGGGTTGGCACATACCGTTGGCGCCTTTCGGCCCGGTGTAGGACACGGTGGCGCTGCCATCGTCATTGAGGCTGATGGAGATGGTCACGCCTTCGCCCTTGGCCTCGAGGTACTTGTCGTTCTTCTGCTTGACCTTGGCTTCCTTGCCGTTGATGTACACCGGGCCGCCCTCGTCAGTGTGGACCTGGATGTCATTGGGGCAGTCGTAGTTGAGCATGGGGATGGCGGCAAAGGCGGGCTGCACGACGATCAGCGACAGCGTAGCGATCAGTAGCGGTTTCATGGCGTCTCCCTGAGAGCTGCGGACACGGCGCAAGGCCGCGCGGACAATCACAGCTTAGTGCAGACGTCGTGGCGCGCTAGAGCGGCAAGGGCCGCAGGCGCGCTGCCGGTTCCGGCTCGGTGCCGCGCAGGACGAGGCGGGTGATGGTCGCGGCGGCCGCTTCGAAGTCATCGGCATCCGGCTGTGCCTTGCCGGTGATCATCGCGATCTGCCAGTCGAAATCGACGTAGGTGCGGGTGGCGGCGGAGATGCTCAGCAGCAGGTGCTGCGGGTCCACCGGGGCGAGCAGGCCACGGTCGATCCAGGCGGCGATGCACTCCAGGCTGCGACGCGATTCCGCCCGCAGGCGCTGCAACCATTCCGGCGGCAGGCGCGGAGCGCCGTGGAGCATTTCGCTGGCGAACACCTTGTAGGCGTACGGCCACTGCCGGGCGATGTACAGGCGCGCGCGGATGTGCGCAGGCAGCGCCCAGGCCGGGTCGTCACACTCGCGCAGCAGGGCGGAGGCTTCCAGCACGGCATCCACCACGTTTTCCAGCAGGCGCAGGTAGAGATTCTCCTTGCTCTGGAAATAGTAATAAACGTTGGACTTGGGCAGGTCGGCGCGGCTGGCGATGTCCTGGGTCTTGGCGGCGGTAAACCCCTTCTCGGCGAATTCCTCGCCGGCGGCCAGCAGGATGCGCTGGCGATTGCGGTCACGGATGCTGAGGGCGGGGCGCTGACGGCGGCGCGTCGGGGTGGGCGCGGTCTGGGGCATGGGGAAACATCGGGGCAATCAAACGAGGGTTCAGAATATAACGTTCTATATAGCGCTTGCACACCCATGAGGTTGACTGGCGGATGGCCATTTATCCGCCATTAGATTGAACCTGCTGTGTGACGAGTCTGTCAGAGCCAGTCTGAAACCTAGGAAGGGTCTGAGATGCTGTTCGTAGTCATGCTGGGGGGACGCCATCCGCGCGCGCGGATCGAGGTTCACGATGTGGCCTTTGTCCTTGGCGACAACCTGAAATCTACCTACGCGCAATTGCGCGAGGCCTGGTTCGGCAGCCCGGAAGGCCTGCACATCGACTCCTGGCTGGAGGTGGATGGCGTGGAGGCTTATCGCGTCGAATTCAGCGAGGCGATGCCGGCGCCAGGCGAGCAGCGGCTGTTCTTCGTCAACCTGGGTGGCTACGAGCTGGGCAGCTTCGGCGAGGCGCACCAGTACGTACTGGTGGCCGCCCGCGACGCCGCCGACGCCAAGGCGCGCGCCAAGCGCCGCATGCCGCGCAGCTGGGACAAGGCGCACACCGATGCGGTGATCGACGTCGACGACTGCATTGCCGTCGACCAGGTCGGCGGGCGCTATGTCCACCTGGTGGAGGGCGAGAGCCGCGGCATCGTGCAGCGCAGTGACTACATCGTGTTGTGAGCCTTCATGGCGCTGACACGGCCTTGTCATAAAACCTGACGTATAAGGGGCGCAAAGCCGATGCCCCGTGCCGAGGTAAAGATGACCGAGAAACGCCGAGTCCTGTTCGTCTGCGTCGCCAACGACGCCCGCTCGCCGATGGCAGAAGCGCTGCTGCGGCATACCGACGGCGAACACTTCGAAGCTTTCAGCGCGGGTATCCACCCGACCGCCATCGATCCCCGTGCGCGCAGCGTGCTGGAACACGCGGGGATTTCCACCGAAGGCCTGCGCAGCAAGGCCATCGACGAATTCCGCGGCCAGCATTTCGATTACCTGATCGACCTGTGCGACAAGTCCAGCGACGAGGGCGACGAGCTGCCGACTTCCAGCCAGGTGATCGTCTGGAATTTCGTCGACCCGGCCCACAGCGAGCAGCACGACCCGTTCCGCCACACCCTGCAGGAAATCAGCGATCGCCTGAAACTCTTCGAAATGGTGAAGAACCGCGACTGAAGTTTCTGGCGATGACAAAGCAAAAAGCCCGCACGGATGCGGGCTTTTTGCTTCGTAGGCCACAGGATTCGCCGTTGCCTGGGGAGGATTGGCGGCGGATGCCCGTGTAGATGGGGTGCTGGTCCTTCAGCACGAGGGCATTCTGGCAGTCCAGCATGACAGCGCGGTGACTGTCCCGTGAACAGGTGATGGCAACGTGCCTGCGCGCCTTTATCACTCGCCGGCATGAGCACTATCGATCCCGACAAGTGGTCAGGCGAGGAGCGCATCGATAGAGTCACCGTCAAAGTCATGTCCGCGGCGCTGCGTTCCGGTGCCTGCGCGACCCGAATCGGAGTGCCTATGAAGTCCCTGTCAGAAACTGCCTTCTCCATGCTCGACCTGGTGCCCGTGCGCGACCAGGGCACTGCTGCCGAAGCGTTGCACAACGCCGTCGACGTTGCCCGGCACGTCGAGCGGCTGGGCTTTACCCGCTACTGGTTGGCGGAGCACCACAACATGGACGGCATCGCCAGCTCGGCCACTGCCGTGCTGATCGGCCACATCGCCGGCAAGACCGAGCGCATCCGCGTTGGCTCCGGCGGCGTGATGCTGCCCAACCATCCGCCGCTGGTAGTGGCGGAGAACTTCGGCACCCTGGAAACGCTGTATCCGGGCCGCATCGACCTTGGCCTCGGTCGCGCACCGGGCGCCGACCAGGCAACCATGCGCGCGCTGCGTCGTGACCGCCTGGGTGACGGTGCCGATTTCCCCGAACAGGTTGCCGAGCTGGAAATGCTCCTCGGCCCGCGTCGCTCGCAGCAGTCGCTGCTGGCGATTCCGGGGGAGGGCACCAACGTGCCGATCTGGCTGCTGGGTTCCAGTCTGTTCAGCGCCCACCTGGCAGCGCAAAAGGGTTTGCCCTACGCCTTCGCCTCGCACTTCGCACCGCGCTACCTGCACGACGCGCTGCGCATCTACCGCGAGAACTTCCAGCCTTCGGCAGTGCTCGACAAGCCGTACGCCATGATCGGTGTGCCGCTGGTGGCGGCGCCGACTGACGAGGAGGCCGAGTACCTGGCGACCACTGCCTTCCAGCGTGTGCTGGCACTGATCCGTGGCGACAGCCTGAAGCAGAAGCCGCCAGTGCCGAGCATGGCCGGGCTGTGGCTACCTCATGAGCAGGATGCTGTCGGCAACTTCTTTGGTCTGGCGGTGATCGGTGGTCCGGAGAAGGTGCGCAGCCGCCTGGAAATCCTGCTGGAGCAGACCGGCGTGGACGAGATCATCTTCACCAGCGACATCTACGATCACGAACTGCGCCTGCGTTCGCTGGAGATCGTCGCCGGCCTGCGCTGATAGAAGTTCTTTGTAGGATGGCGTGGAGCGAAGCGATACCCATCGCAATCGATCACGCAAGGCTGATGGGTATCGCAAGCTCCACCCATCCTACGAGAGCGCGGCGGTCAGGCCTGCCCGTCGTCCTTCTTCTTCAGCAGGTCGGCCAGCCCGGCCAGTCCCTTGTGGGTGACCTTCGGCCCCTTGTTCCCGGCGTCGTTGCCGTTCTGGTAATGCAGGTCTACCTGCCGCTGGTGCTCGTTGTCGTGGCAATAGAGGCACAGCAGCTCCCAGTTGGAGCCGTCTTCGGGATTGTTGTCGTGGTTGTGGTCGCGGTGGTGGACGGTCAGTTCGCGCAGGCGCACGCCACTGAATTCACGGCCGCAGCGACCGCAGATCCAGGGGTACATCTTCAGGGCCTTTTCGCGGTAGCTGGTTTCGCGGCGGCGCTGGGCTTCGGCGAGGACGGCGTCGACTTTGCTGGTGGGCTGGTTCATGGCTCGTGAGGCAGTAAGGAAACGGACCTCCAGCATAGGTCCGCGCCCGCGTGCTGGCTACGGCCTGGGTGTATCCGGGCGCGACCAGATCCACAGATTGCCAACCGCCATGCCGAGGATCACGGCGTACAGCCAGATGCCGTGGGGCAGGGTGATCAGCATGATCGCCAGGGCGGCGAGCATTGCCAGGCTGGCGCTGATCTTGGCGCGGCGGGCAACGGCGCGGCCATTGCGCCAGTTGTGCAGGATCGGACCGAACAGCCGGTGGTTCTCCAGCCAGGCGGACAACCGCGGCGAACTCTTCGAGGCAGCCCAGGCGGCCAACAGCACGAACTCGGTGGTCGGCAGCCCCGGCACCACCAGCCCCACCATGCCCACGCCCAGGCTGGTGTAGGCGAGCAGCGCGAAGGCGATCCGTGCCAGGCGCGAGCGTGCCGGGCCGAACGGCGTGGCGCGCGCTCCTGCGACGGGCGCGCGCTCGATGGCCTCAGACGGCGGCGGGTGCACTGTCGTAGCTGTGCTGCAGCAGATGGGCGAAGCGCTCGAAGGCGGCAATGGCACCGGCTTCGGCTTCACGCTCTTCGGCTTCGCTGAGCTCCAGGGCGTCGAGGGTGCGGGTGAAGCGTTTCCAGCCTTCAGCGCGACCGCCTTCGGGCTCGCCCAGGTGGCGTGCGCCGGTGTTCTCGTCCAGGCCCATCGCGGCAACACGCTTGATCAGGAACGCGGCGCCCAGCTTGGAACCTTCGGAGACGAACAGCCAGCCCAGCGCGTGGGCCAGGCTCGGCTTGTCGACGGCGCCGGCGACCGGAGCGGGGACTTCGGTGTCCAGGTCGGCCAGGTCCAGGCGGGCCTGATCGGCGCGGCAGCGCTGCGGCAGATCGGGGAAGATCTTGCCCAGTTCGGCGTCCTGGTACAGGGCCTGCAGCTCGGACTGGAACAGGTACTGGGCGACCACGAAGCGGGCGAAGCGCTCACGGCTGGAGAAGGGCTCATGGGCCTTCACGGCGTGGTCGAGACGCTCGTGGGGGGCGTGGGTCAGCGCGTTCAGGCGCTGCGAGCGCAGGGCAGGGAGTTCCAGGGTGGTCATGTCCAATTCCTTGAAATTACAGGGCTTTGTAGACGAGACGAATCAGCGTTTGGAAAGCGTAAAGATTGTCGTGTGTTCGATGCGGGTTGCCGGAGTGACTCGGGTTCGCGAGCAAGCTCGCTCCTACAGGGCCTGGCGCTGTCTGTAGGAGCGAGCTTGCTCGCGAAGATCGCAGGCCGCGGAGATCAACTTGACGACCGTGCCTGCGATTCACTGTCGATCAGATATCCCACACCAGGTTGATCGCGAAGTTGCGGCCCGGCTGGGTCAGGCGGTCGAGGTTGGCCGGGGCCAGCACCGCCGCTTCGCCGACGCCGTCGTAGCCGCGCACGTCATCCCACAGCCAGTACTTCTTGTCGGTGAGGTTGTAGAGGCCGGCGTTCAGGGTCAGGTCGTCGGTCAGCTTGTAGTAGCCGGTCAGGTCGAGGATGCCGAAGCCCGGCGTCTTGAACTGGCTGCTGGTGCCGTCCGGGGCGTTGAACTGGCTGTCGTCCACGCGGTTCTTGCGCTTGACCAGGGTCCAGTCGAGCAGCGCGCCGTAGCGGCCAGCCTGTTCGTCGTACCCCAGGCCGAACACGCCGGTGAGCGGGTTGACGCTGTTGATCGGCTCGCCGGTGTCCTTGTTGCGACCGTAGGCATAGGCTACCGAGCCCTTGGTGTAGAGGCCTTGCGGTGCGCCGAAGGCGCCCAGCTCCAGGCGGCCCTTCACTTCCACGCCCTTGATGATGGCGTGCTTGATGTTGTTGCTGGTGAAGGTCGGTTCGTCGTAGCCGGGGGTGATGGCGTCTTCGTTGATGAAGTCGCGGTACTTGTTATAGAAGACCGCCACGTCGAACGAGCCTTCCTCGAAGTTGCCGCGCAGGCCGGTCTCGTAGCTCTGGCTGCGTTCCGGGTCCAGGTCCGGGTTGGGCTCCACGCGATAACCGGTGGTGGGGTTGTCGAAGCGGCCGTAGAGCGCCTTCGCGGTCGGGGTGCGGAAGCCCTGGGCGTACTGGCCGTACCACAGGTAGTTGTCGTTGAACGAATAGGTCACGCCGAGCTTGGGCGAGAGCTGGTGCCAGGTCTTGCTTTCGCTGCTCACGTCGCCTTCTCCGCTCTGGTCGACGGTGTTGAGGAATTCGTCGGTGACGTGGGGCTTCAGGCGGGTGTGGTCGTAGCGCAGGCCGGGCAGGAAGGTCCAGTCGTTCCAGCGGATTTCGTCCTGGGCGAAGAGCGCGTAGGTGTCGATGGTCGGATCGGGAAAATCGCTGCTGCGCGCCAGTTGGTCGCTGGCCACGGTGCTCGGGCCACCGATGGTGGGGCAGGTGCGGCTGACGGCCAGGCAGGTGGCGCCGCCTTCGCGGTAGCCGGTGACTTTCTGCCGCTTGAGGGTGGTGCCGTAGGTCAGCAGGTGGTCGGTGTCGCCCAGGGCGAAGGCCTTGTCCATTTGCAGGTCGAGCACCCACTGGCGTTCCTTGTACTGGGTCTCGCGGGTACGCAGCACCTGGCGGGTGATGGGGTAGTAGAACTCGTCAGTGCTCTGGTCGGTCTTGGCGATCTGGTAGTTGAAGGTCCACTTCAGGTGATCGGCTACGGCGCTGTCCAGCAGCATCTGGTGTTCCAGGCCATAGCGCTCGCGGGTGATGGTGTCGTTGCCGGTGCGCCATTGGTACATGCCGCCGGGCAGTACGGAATCGGGAATGGTCGGCGCGCCGTTGAAGTACGGACCGCCGTAGGCGCTTTTCTGGTCGGTATCGACGTCGTCCTTGTACTTCTCGTAGACCAGGCCGAAGCGGCTGCCTTCGGCGTAGTTCCAGCCCAGCTTGGCCAGCACGTTGGTGGTACGCACGTCTTCGGGGTTGGCTTCGGTGCGCGACAGGCCGGTGCCGCCGGTGCTGCCGTAGGACTCGGTCTCGTGACCGTTGCGCTGGCTCAGGTGCAGCAGGCCGTCGAAGGTATCGAGGCGGCCGGCGACGGTGGCGGAGGTCAGCCAGCTGTCATCGGCGGAGCTGTAACCGGTCTTCAGTCGCGCGCCGACGTCCTGGCCGTCCTTGATGATGTCGTCCGGGTCGAGGGTGAAGTAGCTCACCGCGCCGCCGATGGCGTTGCTGCCGTACAGGGCCGAGGCCGGGCCGCGCAGGACTTCGACGCGCTTGACGATCTCCGGGTCGACGTAGTTGCGCTCGGTCTGCGCATACGGGCCATTGAAGAAGCTGTTGGGGATCTCGACGCCGTCGATCTGCGTCAGCACGCGGTCGCCGTCGATACCGCGGATGTTGTAGCCGGTGATGCCGGCACGGTTGCCGGTGCCGCCGACGGAGACGCCGGGCATGTCGCGCACCAGTTCCTTGATGCTGTTGACGTTCTTGCGGTCCAGCTCTTCGCGGCTCACCACGTTGACGGTGGTCGGCACCGAAGTGACGCTCTGCGCCTGGCGGGTGGCGGTGACAGTCAGCGGCTGCATCTCGGAGACGGAGGAGAGGTTGCGTTCCAGGACCACATTGCGCGGGCCGAGCTGGCGGACGGTCAGGCCGGTGCCGCCGAGCAGGGTCTTCAGTGCGCGCTCCGCCGGCAGGCGGCCGCTGACGCCCGGGGATTCCACGCCGTCGGCCAGATCGCCAGCCACGCCCACCTGCCAGCCAGTCACCGCGCTGAAGGCATTCAGCGCCTGCGGCAGGGGCTGGCGAGCGATATCGAAGCTGTAGCCGGCCTGGGTCTGGCTGGCCTCGGCGGCGAGGGCGGAGGCGGCCGGCAGGCTGGCGAGGCCGATGGACAGGGCGAGCAGCGAGATGCTGGCCGGCGCGGACAGCCGGCGCAGAGGGGCACGCGAAGAAGCAATGGTCATCGAAGGGCTCTCTTAGTCAGTCGTTGTTCGCATTCGTAAATGCGAATCTATTGCATTGGCTTCTGACTAAACGAACGAGCCTTTCGAATCGAGTAAAAATACTTTCAGTTCAGTGGCGGGCGATCAGTTGAGGATCAGCAGTTTCGGGTATTCGTGCAGCTCGGCGGAGGTGATCTGCGCCAGCGAACGCGCGACACCCAGCGGGTCGTCCAGGCGCCAGTTGCCGGTGACGCTGACGTTGTCCAGGCGCTCGTTGGTGTTGACGATCCAGCCGGGGTAGTAGCGGCGCAACTCGGCCAGAACCTGGCTCATGGGGCAGTTCTCGAACACCATGCGGCCTTTCACCCAGGCCAGCTGGGATTCGGCTTCCGCGCCGTGCTGGCGCTCGCCGAAGCCTTGCGGCCCGACACGGATGCTGTCGCCGGCGCCGAGGCTGACGCGCGCATCGTCCAGGTTCGTACGCAGGTCCACCTCGCCGCGCTGCACGCTGACCTCCGCCTCATTGCCCAGGTAGCGCACCGCGAACGCGGTGCCGCGCACTGTGACCTGCACCGGCCCGGCCTCCACCTCGAACGGGCGGCTGCGGTCATGAGCAACATCAAAGAAGGCTTCGCCGCGGTAGAGACGGGCGACGCGTTGCTGGTCATCGACCTTGCTGGAGAGCGCCGTGTCGGTATTGAGCAGCACGTTGGAGCCATCGGCCAACTGGACCTTCTGGCGTTCGCCGATAGCGGTGAGATGGTCCGCCCGCAGCCGTGTCAGCAGGTCGCCCTGTACCACGACACCGATGGCGAGCACCAACGCGGCTGCGCTTGCCAGGGGCTTCAGGAAACGCCGATTGCGACGCAGCGGGCGAACCTTGTCCTGCACCTGCCTGCGTTCCAGGCGTGCGGCGGCGACCGGCAGCAGCGGCGACTGCCAGGCAGCGCGTACGCGCTGGTACGCCTGCGCATTGCCTTCGCTGGCAGCGAGCCAGGCCTCGAAGCGCGCACGGGTGGCGGCGTCCATGTCGTCCTCGAGGATCAGCCAGTCGAGGGCTTCGGCCATCTGCTGCGGGTCTGCGGGGGGCGCGGCGTGGGGCAAGGGACGATCCTCGGGGCGGTCCTGGGAGGGTGAGCCGCGCATTGTTGTCGAATCGGCCGGCGAACGGTAGTCCGTCATACCGTTTCCTCGAGGCGGCTGACCAGTCCGACACAGATCGCCATGATCAGTTTCAGTTCCTTCTGCACCGTGCTGGGCGAGACGCCCAGCTGCTCGGCGATTTCCGCATAGCCGCAGCCGTGCAGGCGGCTGAGGATGAAGATGCGTTGCTGGCGTTCGCTGAGCTGTTCGAGCGTTGAGCCCAGGAGCTCCAGCAGTTTTTCCGCATGGAGCTGGTCCTCGGCGCTGGAACCCGGCGCCGGCACGGCCTGCACGATATCGAAAGGCACGTCCTCGAGCATGGTCCGCGACTGCATGCGCAGGTGGCGCAGGTGGTCCAGGGCAAGGTTGCGGCCGGTCTGGAAGAGGAAGGGTTCCAGGTGATCGATGCGGCGTTCGAGCAGGGTGCGGGCGACGCGCAGGTAGGTTTCCTGCACCAGGTCTTCGGCGATGCTCGGGTTCTTCACCATCCGTACGAGCGTGCGCAGCAATGGCAGGCGCTGGGCCAGGAAGACCGCGTCGAGGTTGGAAGTGCTCACAAGGGCGTCCAGCAGGAATAATTTTCAAATGATAATCAATGTTATTCAGCTGTGGCGCGCGGCACAAGCCCAAGCGTGGTTCCGCGTTGCTCGGCCCCATGAAAAAAGGGCGAGGCGCACGGGGCGCCTCGCCCATTCCCTCAGCCGGCAGATGAGGGGAAGTCGTCAGGCCTTGTCGGCCTTGCCTGCGGCGGCGGCGAAGCGCGCCAGGCGCACATCCAGGCGGCGTGGGTGCTGGCCGCGGACCTCGGCGTGCTCCTTGCGGCGAATGGCGTTGCGCACCATCAGCGAACCGACGTAGCGGATCGGCTCGGGCGGGAAGAAGCCCAGCGGACCTTGCGTGAGCGGCGAGCGGGTCCATTCGTTGTCCAGCCCGAGGACCAGCGAACTGAGAATCTGCCCGCCCATGTGGCACGGCCCGACGCCGCTGCCGGAGTAGCCGAAGCCGTAGAACACGTTGCCCGCGTCGCCCAACTGGCCGAAGAACGGCAGCCCGGTCACCGAGCGGTCCGAGGGCCCGTTCCAGCTCGCTGCGATGGGGACTTCGGCGAAGGCCGGGAAGAACTCCGCCAGGCTCTCGCGCAGCAGCCCCAGGTAGGGCGAGGGGCGATCGAACACCGGCAGCATGCGGCCGCCGTAGGCGAAGGTGTTGCCGCCCTTGCCGAGCATGATCCGGCCGTCCGGGGTGTTGTGGTAGTAGTGCACGAAGATGCGCGAATCCAGCACGGTGACGCCGGAGGTCAGGCCGATTTCCCGCAGCAGGTCCGGGCGGGGTTCGGTGATGACCATGTCGCTGGAAACGATCGCCACGCTGCGCTCGAACTGCGGGAAGGCGCGGGCCATCCAGGCGTTCATCGCCAGCACTACACGGTCGGCGCTGACCGATCCCCGCGCGGTGTGGACGGTGGCGGGTTGGCCGTGGTCCAGGCCGGTCATTGGCGTCCCTTCGTAGAGCCGCACGCCCAATTGCAGCGCCACTCGGCGCAGGCCGCGCACCAGCTTGCCCGGCTGCACGCTGGCGGCAGCCGGGGAGAACCAGCCTTCCAGGTGCTTGCTCGAACCGGCCATGCGCTGCACGTCTTCCAGCGGGCGCTTGCTGAAGGAGTTGATGCCGTGCTTCTCCAACGCGGCGATCACACTGTCGGTGGAGCCCACCTGTGCGGCATTGGTGGCGGTGTAGAGGGTGCCGTCCAGGCGATAGTCGGCATCCACGCCGTAGCGCTCGCAGAATTCGCCGATGGCGTGGATGCTCCGCTCCGACTCGCGCACCAGGCGGATCGCCTCGGCCAGGCCGAACAGGCGTTCCAGGGTGAAGAACTTCGCCGACCAGGACAGCGCGCAGCCGCCGTTGCGCCCACTGGCACCGGCACCGCAGAGGTCGGCCTCGACAATGACGATGTCGAGTTCCGGGTTCTGCTCCTTGAGCAGGATGGCGGTCCACAGACCGGTGTAGCCGCCACCGACGATGCAGACGTCGGCGCGGGTCTCGCCTTCGAGCGCGGCGGCGCGCTCGTTATCGCTCAGCAGGGCCTGTTCGAGCCAGAAGGGGCGCATGGCGTTCTCCGTGGTCATTGGTCGGGCAGGGCGGCGGTGGCGATCATCTCCACGCGCCAGGCGGGGTCGATCAGCTGCGCCAGTGTGCAGGCGCGGGTCGGGGCATGGCCGAGCGGGAAGAAGTCGTCCCACACGGCGTTCAGCCCGGCGTAGTCCGCGCGATCGGCCAGCAGGATGCGCACCGACAGCAGGTGGGTGCGGTCGGCGCCGACGCTCTGCAGCAGTTGCTCGATGCCGTGGAGAATTTCCCGCGTCTGGGCTTCGATGCCGGCGCTGGTATCGCTGGCGACCTGGCCGCCGATGTAGAGCGTGTGGTCGTGCAGGACCATTTCGGCGCGGCGTTTCACCACGCCGAAGCGTTCGATGTTCATGGGGTCTACCTGTAGCGGAGGTGGAGGCACATCCTTGTGCGGGGACTTCAGGAGCGCGCCATGCGCACCTTCACGGAGCGGTTCGGGACGCGTGCGGCCGAGGACGCGGCGCCCTCCGGCAGGCTGTTCCAGTGCGGCAGCAGAATGGCGGCGGAGACCAGCGCGGCGACGGTGAAGCCGATGAACACGCTGTAGGTGTCGAAGTAGCCGGGCAGCAGGCCGCCGAGGATCGCGCCGACCGAGCCGCAACCATTGACGAAACCGGCGGCGGTGGCGGCGGCCTTGCCGGTACCGAAGTCGATGGCGGCCGAGCCGCTGATCATCGAGTCCGGTCCGTACAGGGTCAGGCCCATCATGAACAGCAGGGCGAATACCATCAGGCTGCTGCCGGTCTGCATGGCCGGGACGAACAGTGCCAGGCAGGCGGTGAGGGCGATCAGGCTGATCACGCAGGCCGGCATGCGCCGTGCGCCGAAGATCTTGTCCGAGGCCAGGCCGATCAGGATCGGCCCGAGCAGGCCGGCGATCTCGAATGAGGTCGGCAGGATCGCTGCACCCACCTTGCCCAGTCCGGGCATGCGCTCATAGACGATCACCGGGCCCCACAGCAAGATCGCGTAGCGCGCCGGCTTGAGCAGAAAGTAAGCCAGGCCCAGGGTCAGTACGGTGCGATTGCGCAGCACCAGGCGCAGGGTTTCGCTGATGCCGGGGTTCTGCCCTTCGGGCTTGAAGCCGGCGTAGCGCACGGCCTCGGGCTCGTTTTCCAGCGGAGGCAGGCCGACGTCCTGCGGGCGATTGCGCTGCAGCAGCAGGAACAGCACGGCCACGCCGCCCACCACCGCGGCGCTGGAGTAGAAGGCCGCATGCCAGGTGCCGAACACCGAATAGGCCCACCAGCCGGCGAAGGGCGAGGCGACCAGCCCGCCGAAGGCGTAGCAGGTGCTCCACAGGCCGAGGATGCGGCCGCGTTCGTGGGTGGCGAAGAAGCTGCCGATGTTCTTGCACAGCCCCGACCAGCCGGTGGACTGCGCCAGGCCCTGGATGACCATGCAGGTGGCGAACACCGGCAGGGTCGCCCAGGTGCCCATGACGATGGCCGCACCGGCGGAAATCACCAGGCCGCCGAGCACTACCACCCGTGGGCCGAAGCGGTCGGCGAGCACCCCCCAGGTGAACTGGCCCACGGCGTAGGCCGCGAGGTAGGTGGCGTCGAGGTTGGCCATCATGGCCTTGTCGAGGTGGAAGGTAGGGTCCTCGCCGATGCCCAGCTTGGCCACCGAGAAAGCCTTGCGAGTGAAGTAGAAGGCCGCGTAGGCCAGCCAGGTGATGGCGAAGATCTGCCAGCGCCAGCGTTGGATCGATGCGAAGGGCGAGCGCGATGCTGCGTTGCCGTGAGGGTTGAGCATGATCTGACCTCGTTCTTGTTGTGTGTGCTGTGCCGGCAGTCGTTGAGGTAACGCCTTTCTTGTTCTTGTTGTTTTAGGAGCATGAGCACTGCGCGTCGCCGAGGCGGCGCGGGTCAGAAGCACGGAGGCTGTTCTGCACACCGCCGAAAAACTCGTGGGAAGCGGCGGTGAAGCGATAGAAACAATTCCGAATAAATAACTGAAATCGATTTATCAAATTTTAAAAATAAGTTTTCCTTTTAAGTGCGTTGCTGTGCGACCTTCGCGTCCAGGTCGTATGACCCTGTAGTCGCTTTCCGTCGATTGGCGGGAAAGCGGTCAGATCGCCGCTTGCGAGGAATGCCCGCATGTCCGTTTCCCACGCCCAGCTCAAAGCCTTCCATGCCGTCGCCGTGCATGGCAGCTTCACTCGCGCCGCGGAGCGCCTGTTCCTCACCCAGCCGGCCGTTTCCGACCAGGTTCGCAAGCTGGAAGAGCGTTACGGCGTGCTGCTGTTCCATCGCAACAAGCGCTCGGTACGGCTGACGGAATTGGGTGAACGCCTGCTGGCAGTGACCCAACGATTGTTCGTGATCGAGGCCGAGGCCCAGGAGCTGTTGCAGGAGTCCAGCGCGCTGCAGACCGGCAGCCTGGTGCTGGCGGTGGACGCGGCAGTTCACCTGCTGCCACAGGTGGCGCTGTTCTGCCAGCGCCACCCCGGCATTCGCGTACGCATCGAGACGGGCAACACCGACGAGTCCCTGCAGGCATTGTTCGGCTATCGCGCCGACCTGGCACTGCTCGGGCGTGCGGTGGAGGACGAACGCCTGGTGTCCTTCACCTTGCGCCGCGACCCCATAGTCGCCTTCGTCGCCAGCGGCCATCCCTGGGCAGGCCGCGAGTCGATCCATCTGGCCGACCTTGACGACGCGCCGTTGGTGCTGCGCGAGCACGGCTCGGTCACCCGCCAGACGCTGGAGGAGGAAATGCGCCGCGCCGGTTTGCGCATGCGTGCGGCGATCGAGGTCGAGGGCCGCGAGGCCGCCCGCGAGGCGGTCGTGGCGGGCATTGGCGTGGGGGTGGTGTCGGCGGCGGAGTTCGGTTCGGACAACCGCGTCCAGGCGTTGCCGATCGTCGATTGCGAGCGACACATGAGCGAGACCCTGGTGTGCCTGCGTGAGCAGAGCTCCCGGCGAATCGTGGCGACGTTTCTCGATCTGGTGAGGGAAGATTTGCCGTCGAAGTAAGGCGGTGATTCGCGAGCAAGAACCAGGCGTCACCTCGATCCTGCAGTCCGTGCATACGCTGGAGCGCTCTTCGTAGGAACGAGCTTGCTCGCGAACTGCCTCTCGTCGAACCTCAGGTCAGGCTTCCGCCAACTCCAGAAACGCACTCACCACCCGCAATCCCCGGCGGCGCTCCAGGCAACCGATGGCGTGTCGATTCATCAGGCCCTCGCCGCTCAGGGGAATAGCCTTCACCCGTGGGTCGGGGCTGACTTCCATCGACGACACGATGCCCACCCCCAGCTCCGCCGCGACCGCCTCGGTCACCGCCTCGCGGCTGTCCAATTCCAGCAACACGCGCGGCGCCACCGACTGGGCCGAACAGGCTGCATCGAAGGTCCGGCGAGTGATGGAGTCGGGCTCGCGCAGCACCATGATCTGCTGGTCCAGTTCAGCCAGCGGCAGTTCGCCGACATACCCGGCCCACGCATGGCTGGCCGGCACCAGCGCGCAGATACGTGACTCCACCAGTTCGCGCAGGAACAGCCCGGCGCGCGGCTCCACTTCGGTCAGCACGGCGATATCGACGTGTTCGTCGAGCAGCGCGGCCAAAGTCTCCTGGGCGTTGCCCAGACGCAGGTTGACGGTGATGCCGGGGTAGGACGCGCGCAGCCGGGCAAGCATCGGCATCACCAGGTGCGGGCCGTCGGCGGCTACCTCGATACGCCCGGTCACCAGCTCGCGGCTGGCGTCGAGCATGGCCTCGGCTTCTTCCTCCAGGGCGAACAGCGTGCGGCTGATCGCCGACAGGCGCACGCCGTCCTCGGTCAGCTCCACGCCTCGCGCGGTGCGGCGGAACAGGTTGACCTGATAGTGCTCCTCCAGCGCCTTCACGTGGCCGGTCACGGCCGGCTGGCTGATGAACAGGCGCTCGGCGGCGCGGGTGAAGCTGCGTTCGCGGGCGACGGCGTCGAAGGCGCGGAGCTGGAAGAGATTCATGAGGTATATGTCCGGCTTATGCAGTGCATCGTGATAAACAATTTGAACGATATCAGCCCGGCCGGCAAGTTATGCCCAGGCCGCAGCGAACCCGCCCGGCCCAACCGAATTCAGCCCTGACGACGTTCCCACGAAAGAGGAATCGAGCATGAGCACTGCCGAGCGAGCCCCCATCCTGCTGACTCCCGGTCCGCTGACCACGTCCCCCCGCACCCGTCGCGCCATGATGGTCGACTGGGGTTCGTGGGACACCGACTTCAACGAGCTGACCGCCGATGTGTGCAAGCGCCTGCTGGCGATCATCCACGGCGAGCAGACCCACACCTGCGTGCCCCTGCAGGGCAGCGGCACCTTCTCCGTCGAGGCCGCCGTGGGCACCCTGGTGCCGCGTGACGGCAAGGTACTGGTGCTGATCAACGGCGCCTACGGCAAGCGCCTGGCGAAAATCTGCCAGGTGATCGGCCGCGAGTTCAGCACCTTCGAAACCGAAGAAGACGTGCCGACCACCGCCGCCGACGTCGATCGCCTGCTCACTGAAGACCCCAGCGTCACCCACGTCGCGCTGATCCATTGCGAGACCAGCACCGGCATCCTCAACCCGCTGCAGGACATCGCCAAAGTCATCGAATCCCACGGCAAGCGCCTGATCATCGACGCCATGAGCTCCTTTGGCGCCCTCGATATCGACGCCCGCCAGGTGCCCTTCGATGCGCTGATCGCCGCTTCCGGCAAGTGCCTGGAAGGCGTGCCGGGGATGGGCTTCGTCTTCGCCCGCAGCAGCGCGCTGAACGCCAGCGCCGGCAATTGCCATTCGCTGTCCATGGACCTGCAGGACCAGCAGGCCTACATGGCCAAGACCGGCCAGTGGCGCTTCACTCCGCCGACCCACGTGGTGGCCGCGCTGCACGAAGCGCTGACCCAGTACGAGGAGGAGGGTGGCCTTGCGGCCCGTCATCAGCGTTACGCAAACAATTGCCAGACTCTCCTCAGCGAGATGGCCAGGTTGGGCTTGCGCAGCTTCCTGCCGGCCGAGATCCAGGCGCCGATCATCGTCACCTTCCACGCGCCGCGCGATAGCCGTTACAACTTCACTGAGTTCTACGGTCGGGTGCGCGAGAAGGGCTTCATCCTCTACCCGGGCAAGCTGACCCAGGTGGAAACCTTCCGCGTCGGCTGCATAGGCCAGGTCGACAGCAGCGGCATGCGCGCCGCCGTCGCGGCCATCGCCGAGACGCTGAAGGAAATGGAAGTCTTCGAAATCTGACGCCCGCCCGAATTCCCACAGGATTGAATGCCATGAACTACGAACAACCCAAGCAACTGCAAGCCGCCATCCTCGACTGGGCTGGCACCGTGGTCGATTTCGGCTCCTTCGCGCCGACCCAGATCTTTGTC
>NZ_LZDG02000081.1:0-424 GCF_001672555.2 Pseudomonas sp. AU11447
TCGTCGGCGTCGGTGGCGGCGAGCTGGCCGCTGATCTGCGCATCTTCCTTCACGGCGCCGCTGGTGGCGCTGGCCACCGGTGCATCGTTGGTGCCGTTGATGGTGACGGTCACGGTGCTGCTGGTGCCGTCGGCGGCCTTCACGGTGAAGGTGTCGGTGAGCTTGTCGCCGGCATTCAGCTCGTTGTAGGCGCTGTTGGCGGTGTAGGTCCAGGTGCCGTCGGTGCCGAGATTGAAGGTGCCGTGCAGGCCGGCGACGTTGTTCTGGGCCTGGAATGTGGCCGGGCTGTCGACGTCGGTGATATCGAGTTTGCCGCCGAGGGTCAGCGGGGCGTCGGTTTCATCGGCGCTGCCGCTGGTCTGCCCGGTGATCACCGCCGCGTCGTTGGTGCCGGTGACGGTGATGGTGATGGTCTGCGGGTCGC
>NZ_LZDG02000082.1:0-19255 GCF_001672555.2 Pseudomonas sp. AU11447
GCTGCCGAGCGAATCGCCCGCGTACTGACCAACGACCCAGGCACCGGCGTGATGCGCCATGCCGATGCGGGTTACCAGATCGCGATTGATTGCGCCAGGGAGCAGGGCCTGAACCTGCCGATGATCACTGGCTGAGGAATCGAGCATGAGCAATGTGACTGAACTGCCCACGCCGCAGCCGCTGAATGGCGTGCGCGTACTGGACCTGAGCCGCGTGCTGGCCGGGCCGCACTGTACCGCGATGCTCGCCGATCTCGGTGCCGAGGTGATCAAGTTCGAGGTGCCCGGGCACGGTGACGACAGCCGCCACCTCGGCCCGTTCAAGGACGGTGAAAGTGTCTATTTCGGCTTGATCAACCGCGGCAAGCGCAGCGTCGAACTGGACTTCAAGGCGCCGGAAGACCTGCAACGTTTCTATGACCTGGTGGCGGACGCCGATGTGGTGGTGGAAAACTTCCGCCCCGGCGTCACCCAGCGCCTGGGCATCGATTTCGACAGCCTCAGGCAGCACAACCCGAAGCTGATCTACGCGAGCATTTCCGGTTTCGGCCAGAACGGCCCACTGTCGCGCCGCCCGGCCTACGACATCGTCGCCCAGGCGATGTCCGGGCTGATGAGCGTCAGCGGCTTCCCCGAGACCGGGCCGACCCGCAGCGGCGAAGCACTCGGCGACCTGTGCGCCGGCGTCTATGCGGCCTGGGCGATCAGCAGCGCATTGTTCGCCCGCGAGCACCAGGGCAGCAGCGCGCAATACATCGACGTGGCGATGTTCGACGTGCTGGTCAGCCTGCAGATGACTGGCCTGTCCAACCTGTTCGCCCACGGCAGGGCGCCGGGGCTGGTCGGTAACCGCCACCCGGTGTCGACGCCGTTCGACACCTACCGCGCCGCCGACGGCCTGGTGGTGATCGCGGTGGCCAGCGACAAGCTGTTCCGGCGTTTCTGCGAAAGCATCGGCCGCGGCGAACTGGCCGACGATCCGCGTTTCGCCGACGACCCCTCGCGCACCCGCAACGAGCAGGCACTGCGCGCCGAGATCGAGGCCTGGACCGGCCAGCGCAGCGTCGAGCAGGCCTGCGACCTGCTGCTGGATGCCGGCGTGCCGGCCTCGCCGGTGTGGAACCTCGCCGAGGCCACCGGCAGCGAACAGGCGCAGGTGCGCCAACTGCTGGTGCAGCCGGCCGACGACCAGCCGCCACTGGTGCCGCAACCGGTCTACTTCAACGGGTGCAAGCCCCACGCCGCGACGCGCGCTCCCCGATTGGGCGAAGCCAACGCCGCGTTCGGCCTCACGAATAAAGCAGGAGCCGTGCAATGAACTTCGATATCGACGCCACCGAACTGGCCATCGTCGACTCCGCCGAGCGGGTCTGCCGCGACGTGCTGGCCGCCAACGCCCAGCGCTATGACGAAGAGGAAACCTTTTGTGCCGAAAGCCTGCAGGCCCTCGGCGAGCTGGGCTTCATGGGCATCAACCTGCCGGAAACCTATGGCGGCTTCGGCATCGGCAGCCTGGCCATGAGCCGGGTGGTCGAGGCGGTGTCGGCGGCCTGCGCCTCCACTGCGTCAGCGTTGACCGCACACTTCCTCGCCACTGATTCGATCCTCATCGGCGGCACCGAGGAGCAACGCCAGGAATGGCTGCCGCGCTGCGCCAGCGGCGAGCTGCTCGGCGCCTTCGGCCTGACCGAGCCGGCGGCCGGCTCCAACCCGGCAGACATGCGCACCCGTGCCGTGCGCGAGACCGGCGGCTGGCGGATTCGCGGCAGCAAGCACTACATCACCAATGCCCGCGAAGCCGACTTCATCGTGCTCTACGCCAAGACCGACCCGGAGGCTGGCGCCCGTGGCATCAGCGCCTTCCTGATTCCCAAGGGCACCGCCGGCGTCACCTTCGCCAACCCGGAAAAGACCATGGGCCTGCGCGGCAGCACCATCTACGAGCTGGCGCTGGACTGCTGGCTGCCGGCGGATGCGTTGCTGGGCGAGGAAAACCAGGGCTTCCGCACCGCCATGGAAGTGCTGGATCGCGGCCGCGTGGAAGTCGCCGCCATGTCGCTGGGCATCGCTCGCGCGGCCATGGAGTACGCCTTGAAGTGGGTGGATGAGCGGCAGATCGGCACCAAGCCGCTGTCAGCCTACCAGGGCACCCAGTGGCGCATCGCCGATATGCACGCGCAGTTCCAGGCCGCGCGCCTGCTCACCCAGCAGGCTGCCGCGCGGCGTGACAGCGGCGAACGCTTCAGCCTCGAATCGGCGACCGCCAAATTGTTCGCCGCCGAGGCCTGCGGCTTCATCACCGACGCCGCGCTGCAACTGCACGGCGGCTACGGCTACATCCGCGACTTGCCGCTGGAGCGCTTCGTGCGCGACGCGCGGATCCTGCGGATCTTCGAGGGAACCTCCGAGGTGCAGAAGATCATCATCTCCCGCGCCGTGCTGGATGCCGCCCGCCATTGACGGCAGGTACGGGGCGGCCTTCGCTGCCGCCCCGGCGAATCAGGAAACGCTGTGCATAACAACAACAGCGCAGCTGGGCGAACGTCCGGCGGCGAGGAGAAAGCTTCATGGCTGGTAAGTCCCTGATCGAAACCCGCTCCATCGATTACATTCCCCAGGCTGAACGGCACGGCCGCCTGTTCAGCCAGTTCACCCTGTGGTTCGGCTGCAACCTGCAGATCACCGCCATCGTCACCGGCGCGCTGGCGGTGGTGCTGGGCGGCGACGTGTTCTGGTCGCTGATCGGCCTGCTCATCGGGCAGATATTCGGCGGCGTGGTGATGGCGTTGCACGGCGCCCAGGGGCCGAAGCTCGGCCTGCCACAGATGATCTCCAGCCGTGTGCAGTTCGGCGTGTTCGGCGCGGTGATCCCGCTGGTGCTGGTCTGCGTGATGTACGTCGGTTTCAACGCCACCGGCACGGTGCTGGCGGGGCAGGCCATCGGCCAGTTGGCCCATGTCAGCGATACCGTCGGCATCCTGGTGTTCGCGGCGGTCATCGTCGCGGTGACAGTCTGCGGCTACCGGGTGATCCACTGGCTCGGCAAGGCCGCCAGCGTGCTGGGCATTGTCGCCTTTGCCTACCTGTTCGTGCGCCTGTTGTCGGTCAACGACATCGGCGTGCTGCTGGAGAACCGCCACTTCGCCTGGAACACCTTCCTGCTCGCGGTTTCCCTGGCGGCGTCGTGGCAGATCGCCTTCGGGCCCTACGTGGCGGACTACTCGCGCTACCTGCCGAGCGAAACCTCGTCGCCGAAGACCTTCTTCGCGGTGGGCCTGGGCTCGGTGCTCGGCTCGCAGACGTCCATGGTCCTTGGTGTGTTCGCCGCGGCGCTGGCCGGCAAGGAGTTCTCCGGCCAGCCGGTGGCTTACGTGGTCGGGCTGGGGGCGAGTGGCATGATGGCGTCCGCACTGTTCTTCAGCGTGGCCTTCGGCAAGGTGACCATCGCCACCTTGAATGCCTACGGCAGCTTCATGTGCATTGCCACCATCATCAGCGGCTTCCGTGGCCAATTGAAGGTCACGCACCTGCAGCGTCTGCTGTTCGTGCTGGTGATCGTCGGCCTGTCCACTGGCCTGGCGCTGGCCGGGCAGCATTCCTTCCTGGCCGCGTTCAAGTCGTTCCTGCTGTTCCTGCTGGCGTTCTTCACGCCGTGGAGCGCGATCAACCTGGTGGATTACTACTGCATTACCCGCGAGCGCTATGACATCCCCGCGCTGTCCGATCCCGACGGCCGCTACGGCCGCTGGAACTGGACCGGCATCGGCGTCTACTGCTTCGGCGTGCTGGTACAGATGCCCTTCATCGACAGCGGCTTCTATACCGGGCCCCTGGTGGAGACGCTGGGCGGCGTGGATATTTCCTGGCTGATCGGCCTGCTGCTGCCGGCCTTGGCCTACTACTGGCTGGCCGCCAGGAGTCAACGCTCAGTGCCGGCCGCGCTGGTGCTGCCGGGGCAGGGTGACTCCTCCGCTGCCTGAGGGACGGCGCGCCCTCGCTTCTCGGACCGGGACGCTACCGATTGCGCTCAGAGCCCCCGGATCTCGCTCGGCTCGACTTCCACCTGATAGCCCGGCCCGACATCGAAGAGGATGTAGAAGTCCTCGCCGGGGCGCTTGAAGGTCAGGCTGGAATCCGCGCCCAGCCTGCCGGGGGCCAGCACCCGGTTGTCGGCGGCGCTCATCACGTCCAGGGTCACGCCCGGGGCGTCGCTGCCGTCGGTGAAGCCGCCGACGCAGCGGATCGTCTCGGCATCCAGGGCCGTGCATTCGCAGAAGGGTGCGTGCGCCAGGGCGCTGGCGCTGGCGGCCAGGCCGAGCAGCAGGGCGCTGTACTTGAGGATCGCTTTCATCGATTGCTCCGGGTCTTTTCCAGCCAGGCCACCAGCGAAGGCGAGGCCTGGGCGAGAGGGATCTGCGCCTGGTGCACGGCGCCATCCCAGCCTTCCACGGTCAGCCACAACTTGTCGGCCGGGGTGACCCGAGCCGGGATCGTGACTTCCGCGAACTGCTGGTGCGGCGTACCGGCGAACAGCCCGCCGGCGGCCCGCAGGCTGCGCGGTTCGCCGATACGCAGGTAGGCGGCCTTCACCTGTGCAGAGCAGCTGTCGCAAAGGGCCAGGGTAAAGGCCTTGACGAAGCCGGCGCGGCCTTCGTCTTCCGGCTCGCCGACTTCCCATTCGGCCATGCGCGCGGTCCAGGGGCCGACCTGCAGATTGCCGATCTCGCGCTCGCCCAGGCCGCGCAGGCCACGGTCCAGTTTCGCCTCGTGGAAGTACTGCGGCATGAAGCCCAGGGGAATCAGCACCAGCAGGGCGCTGAGGTGGAAACGCCAGCGCAGCCACAGGCGGCGCAGCTTGCTGTTGCCGCTCATTGGCTGGCCTCCGCGGTGGCCGCGACAGCGATGCGCTCGCGGGCTTTCTGCTTCTTCAGTTCCTTGGCGGTGGCGATCAGGGTGCGCTTGCTCCAGATCATCAGGCCGCTGAGCACCATCATGCTGAGGATCAGGCCGAACACGAACCAGATCAGCTTGACCCACACGCCACCGAAATCGCCGGTGTGCAGCGGGCGCATGGACTCGGTGACGAACTCCAGGCCCGAGCGGTCGCCCAGCAGGCGAGTCGAGGCGATGCTGCCGTCATAGGGGTTCACCTGGGCGCTTTCGGACATCAGCGGGTACCAGGCCTTGCCGAAGATGGTCACCGGGTCGTAGGCGCTGGAGGGCAGGCGGAAGAAGGTCGGCTCGAAGCCGGGAATCCGTTGCTGCGCGGACAGCACAGCGGCGTCCAGGCCGATGCGCGGTGGCGCCTTGCCGTCCGCGCTCAGTGGGATGCTGTCGCGCTGGATGATCGTCGGCACGCCTTCGCTGGAGATGGAAATGCTGTTGTCGAAGAGCACCGCCTGGATCAGGAACCAGGTGCCGGTGATGGAAATCACCGCGATGAACCAGATCGACCAGATACCCATCAGCCGGTGCATGTCGCCCCAGAAGATGCGCGCGCCCTGGCGCAGGCGCAGGGTCGGCTTGAGGAAGCCGCGCCAGAAGCGCTTGTACACCACCAGGCCGGTGACCAGCGAGGCGAGCATCGGCAAGCCGAGCAGCGAGACCAGGTACCAGCCCCAGCTGAAACCGTGGTTGAAGGGCACCAGCCACCAGCCGTGCAGCGCGCGGGTGAACTGGCGGAAGTCGAACAGCGGCATCTTGCCCTGGATGACCCCGGTATAGGGGTTCACGTAGAGCATGGCGGTAGCGCTGTCGGGATAGGTGACGCTGACCCGCAGCGCAAAATGCGTTTCGCTGGGCGCGCTGATCATGCGCACGGCGGCCTGCGGTTGCTGCTGGGCCATGGCGGCGAGTACCTGGTCGTAGCCCAGGCGTTGGGCGTCATCGTCTGGCGGATTGGCGCGCACGGACGGATCGGCCAGCCAGATGATCTCCTGGCTCACCGTGGCCAGGGTGCCGGTGATGCACACCAGGAACACGAAGAACCAGATGGGCAGGGCCAGCCAGCTGTGGACCAGGAACCAGAGCCTGGAGCGGGATTTCTTGGACATGGGGAATCACGGCCACGCAAGGGAAAGGCAATGGAAAAGGCCCCCGCCGGACAAGGCCGGCGAGGCGCGAAGACACCCAGTCGCAGCGGTGTTCTAGGAGTAAGGACGGATGAGATCGAAAAACCGGCCATCTGCAGTTGCAAATAAATGTTTCGGTGCGGTTTTCGCGGTCTTTTCCATTTCTTTACACATTTTCTGTGCGTGTTTTTTGCGGCTCATCCGTCTTGTATGTGAAAGCGATCGATTCGCAACGGAAGCGAACTTCAGCCAGACAACAGGAGAACCGCATGACCTTCTACCTTCGCCAGCTCACGCTGCTGGCCGTGGCGCTGAGCTGTGCGCCATTGGCCAACGCGGACTACCTGTGGCTGGAACGCAATGCAGGCCAGAGCGCGAAAAGCTATTTCAGCGAACAGCAGCCCGGCGAGCACCTGCCGGTGACCCAGTTGCAGAACGCCCACGTCGTGCTGGGCGAGGGCAAGACGGCGCCGATGAAGGCTGGCGTCGAGTCCTTCGATATCGGCGCCGTGCCGCCGGGCGACCTGCGCATCGCCGCCCAGCGTGCCGAAGGCAGCACCCTGACCATTTATCAGGCCCGCGAGGGACGCACCGAGACCCGGGCGCAGAATGATCTGGAGCTGGTGCCCACCACGCCCGGCGGCAATACCTTCGCCCTGCACTGGAAGGGCACCGTGGTGCCGGCCTCGCAGGTCAACGTGTACACCTCCGAGCAGTGGAGCCGCAGCCTGAAGCCGGCAGCCGATGGCACCGTGACCCTGGCCACGCCGTTCCCGGCGCGCTACGTGCTGGAGGTCTCGGCTCAGGTCAACGGCGGCGCCAGCGTCGACGGCAAGCGCTACGACAGCGTGATCCACGTTTCCACCCTGTCCTTCGAGGTGCGCCCATGAGAGTCGCTATCAAAGCCAGCACCCCGGTCCGCCCGCGCCTGCCGCGCCCCGCCCGGCAGCTGCTGGAGCACGCCGGCCTGCGCAGCAGCCTGCCGCGGTTGAACATCCTCGATGCGCTGGTGGCCTGCCGCAAGGCGACTGCCGTGGAGCTGCACGCTTACCTGGAGGAGCCCGGCCTGCCCATCTCCCTCAGCTGCGTCAGCCAGACGCTGCGCCGCCTGCACCTCTCCGGCCTGCTCGACCGGGACGAGAACAAGCGCTACAGCCTGGCACCCGGAGCGGTAGCCGCCATGGGCAAGTCGAGCGAGTTGCACTGACGACGGTGGCTCCCCTGCAGGAGCGAGTCATCTCCGCGATCCGGCCTGCAGGCCGGGTCGGCGCGTCGCCATCGGTCCTGGCGGAGCCGAGATATCGCGGAAAAGCTTCGTTCATACATCAGCCAGTGCAATAGCAGGCCGTGCGCATTGAACCCCCCAGGCACCGTCAGTGGTCGGCGGCGGCCACCTATCGTCGGGACCTATCCTTAGGCGATCCCGGTCTACAGTTGAAGTGACAAGTTCTGAAGACCCGAGGGAGTGCCACCATGAGCCAGTTGTTCGAGCCCCTGACCCTGCGCCAGCTGACCCTGTCCAACCGTATCGCCGTATCCCCCATGTGCCAGTACTCCGCCCAGGATGGCCTGGCCAACGACTGGCACCTGGTACACCTGGGCAGCCGCGCTGTCGGCGGCGCCGGCCTGGTGATAGTCGAGGCCACGGCCGTTGCCCCGGAAGGGCGGATCAGCGCCGAGGACCTGGGCATCTGGAATGACGAGCAGGTCGAGCCGTTGCGGCGCATCACCCGTTTCATCGAGTCCCAGGGGGCGGTGGCCGGCGTGCAGTTGGCCCACGCCGGGCGCAAGGCGAGCACCTGGGCGCCGTGGCTGGGCAAGCACGGCTCGGTGCCGATCAGCGAAGGCGGCTGGACACCGGTGGCGCCCTCGGCCATCGCCTTCGACCCGCAGCACACCGCGCCCATCGCCCTGAGCGAAGAGCAGATGGCGACCATCAAGCACCAGTTCGTGCGCGGCGCCGAGCGCGCCTTGGCCGCCGGCTTCAAGATCGCCGAGGTGCATGCGGCCCATGGCTATCTGCTGCACCAGTTCCTCTCGCCACTCTCCAACCAGCGCCGCGACCAGTACGGCACCTGCTTCGAGAATCGCATCCGCTTCCTCCTCGAAATCACCGAGGCGGTGCGCGCGGTGTGGCCACAGGAATTGCCGCTGTTCGTCCGCCTGTCCGCCACCGACTGGGTGGAAGACGGCTGGAACCCCGACGAAACCGTGGAGTTGGCGCGACGCCTGAAGGGCCTGGGGGTGGACCTGATCGATGTGTCTTCCGGTGGCACCGCGGTCAACGCCGAGATTCCCGTGGGGCCGGGCTACCAGACGCAGTTCGCCGAGCGGGTGCGCAAGGAGGCCGGCGTCGCCAGCGGCACCGTCGGCATGATCACCGAGCCGGTACAGGCCGAGCACATCCTGCGCACCGGGCAGGCCGACCTGATCCTGCTGGCCCGCGAGCTGTTGCGCGATCCGTACTGGCCGTTGCACGCCGCCGATGAGCTGGGCGGGCAGCCGGTGCCGTGGCCGGCGCAATACCTGCGCGCCGCACAACGCGGTACGCCCAAGCGCAAGGCCTTCGGGCAGGCCTGAGGCCGGGCTGGCTTACGCGAGCCATAGGTTGCGCTAGCGCCTGTCCCATTCCCCGGAAGTTCTGCGGCAGCCACCAGACCGGTGGCTGCCGCTTATTGGCGGGTGCCTTCCTTGAACTGGAACAGCGCAGGGCGTAGCGGGGTGGTGAAGGACCGGTGCTCTTCGTCGAGTGCCGTGGTCACCGGCGTGCTGTCTGCGCTGGCGATGACCCAGGTGTCGCCTTCGTGTTTCAGCGAGTAGGCCAGTGGCACGCCGTTTCTGAGCACGGGCTCGGGCCTGTCGTGTTCCAGGGCATACAGCGTGACTTCGTAGGCCTCGGCTTCTCCGGCCTTGCCACGGCCGGCGGGAACCAGCCGCGCATAGTTGAGCACTGCAGAACCGGGCAGGCGCCCCAGCACGTGTTCCCCCAGCGAGGCCTCGGCATACAGCGGGTAGTAGGTGGGGGCGGCGGTGCTGACGTCGACGACATGCAGAAAGCCATAGAGTCGCCACTCGCCAGCCCCGAATAGGCCGGTACCGGGGCCAGCCAGCACCTGGTAGTGGCGTTTCGGCAGCTTGATGTCCAGCAGGCGGGTACTGCGCATGTCCAGCCGGGGGAAATTGCCCCAGGGCGTGGCGACGGCGTCGAAGCGCTTCTTGCCGGTCGTTACCGCGGCGGCCTCCCCGGCGATTTCCAGGTAGGACGGCGAGTTCTTCACTTCGGTGCGGTATTCGGTGCCGGTTTTCGACTCCTGCGCGGTGAAATGGGAGCTCAGTACGGAGGTGGAAACCTGTTCGACGCTCCAGAGGCTCTCAACTGCCGAGTTCAGGCTTTCATGCGTTTCGGCTTGGGCGAGCGGCTGCACTGTCAGAAGCGCCAACATCAGCATGCAGCGGCGTAGCCGGTAAGTGAGCGGCATGGGAGCCTCGCGATCAGTAGAAATGTTCAACGGCGCGCCGCCTGGACGAACACCGGTCCCCAGAGAGGATGACTGGCCTCGCTGGTGCCCAGGTGGAAGGTCGGATCGATCTGCAGGGCGCGGTCGAAGGCGAAGCGGCACTGGATCGGTCGGTCGGTCACGCAATAACTGAACGCCAGGTACTTGAGGGCCTTCAGTCGCACCTGCGCATCGGCGCCCCAGATGGCTGGCGAGAGGAACTGCTGTTCGGCCAGGTAGTAATGCCCGGCCTCGTATACTCGCAGGCCTTCATCGAAGGTGTTCTCGGCGAGCACCTGGGCATCGTCGGCAGGTGGTGCTGGCGGTGCCTCGCGGTGGCTGCTGCAAGCGGAGACCGCTGCCAGGCAGGCGATCAGCAGCGGCGTCGAGAGGGTACGCAGAGTCTTCATGGGTGGATCCATACACGTCAAAGGGGGGCTGCCGACGCTCACTGGAAGGTGTGCTGGAGCGTCACGGACTGTCCGGCGGATATCTGTACGTTCTGGCTGTAGCCCGGCAGGTCGGGGTTGCGCAGTTCGATCCGGTAATTGCCTGGTGGCAGTTGCAGCTTGAACAGGGGCGGGCTGATGCCGCGCTTCCTGCCGTCGATCCAGACTTCGCCCCAGGGCTGGATGACGACGCTCAGGGTGCCTGTCGCGACGGGGACGGGCGCACTGTCAGGTGGCGTCGGGCTGGCGGGCTTGCTGCCGGTAACGGTCATGGCCTGGGTTCGCAGCGGATGAGGCTTCTGTTTCTGCTCGGCTGCGGCCACTGGGGGGGAGGGCCGCTTCACCACCGGAGCCGGTGCTTCATGGAGAGCTGGTGCTGCTGCCTGAAGCAGATCGACGGGAGTGGCCGGTATGGCAGGTGCGGCTGCGCTGGCCTGCGGAGCGGGCTGTTCCTCCGGCACCGGCTCGGATGGCGGAATGACCAGGGATCCGTCGTCCAGGGAGTCCGGGGTGGCAGTCTCGAGGTGATCTGCCGGGGCAGGCGAGCGCTCCACCACACCCTGCTGGGCAGGCTTCGACTGCGACAGCTCGCCCGCTGCGGATTCGCTCGGGACATCGCGCTCGTTGTCGACAGCCCAGGGTTGCCACAGCGCCAGTAGCAGAACGGTGACCAGCGTGCCGGCGATGGCGCCGGCGATCAGTGGCCAGTTGGCGGAAGGTCCGGGGGCGGGCGCCAGCCGGTATGGCCCGGCCGTCAGTACGGGTTCGAGCGGTTCCTGCGGCGCCGGCTGGACGATTGTGGGGGCTGGGGGAGGCGGTGTGGCCACCGGGCGCGGCGTCAGGGTGTAGGCGGTACCGGGGCCATCCCAGGAGCTCAAGGCCTCCGAGGGAGCGGGGCGCGCCGGCCTGGACGGAAATGCTTCGTCGAATGCATACGAGGCCCTCAATGCTGCCTCGCCGGCGATCGTTTCGGGAAGCGAGCCATTCGGGTCGTTCCGAGTGTCTGGCGGGCAGGGGGCTTTTGCGTTCGGTTCCATCGGCTACATCTTCAAGGGTGACGCGAGGTGAGGCTTGCTGCCGTCAGACCGCAAGCAGATCGCCATGCAGCAGGAGCAGAAATACAAAGCTGGAAAATGGCCGTGGATCATAGGAAGCGGGGGCTTGCGGCTCAAATGCACCTGGCTGTTTCTTGGCCTGGAACGGGGAAATGAGCATCAGGTCGCGCTTTGCAAGCGGAGTGCGCGCTGAAGGAAAGCGGTGACTCAATGGTCAGGAAAAGAAATGAAATGTGATATCTGTCGCAGGATGGCGATCTGATGCTACTCTCTGGGCGCTCGCGCAAGGATTGCGCACTACCCACCAGAGCATCACTGGAGCACGCATGGACGCTTCTGCAACGCCTGCCGCCATCCCGCAATCGGAAATCGCCCTGCTGGCGAACATCCTTGCCCTCGCCACCCGCAACATGTCGAACCTCAGCACCCTGATCACCCAGTTGTCGGTGGAGCTTGGGCATAGCCCCGATCCGCACCTGCAGCGTGTGGGTCAGCGAGTGCTCGCGGATGTGGATGTGCTGTCGACGTCACTGGATACCCAGTGGGAGTTGATCGGCGCCCTCTCGCGCTTCTGTCCGTTGCTGTCGCGCACGCCACTGGTGAAGCCGGCGCTGGTGACGGAAATCCATATCACCGAGTTGCCGGGCAGGGCGTAGGTTTACGCCCAGGTTCACGGGCAAGGTCGCACCTGCAGCGCATCGGCGAATTCGCGGTCGCGGCTGTACTGCGACGCTGGTCGTCTTTACGCAGGAGCGGACTCCGTCCGCGATGGCCCCCAGCGGTGGCCCTTGCGCGGACGGAGTTCGCTCCCACGAATAGCCTTACCAGCCGAGCTGCTTGTGCAGGCCGAGGGCGTCGTAATAGTCGCCCTGGTAGACGATCTTGCCGCCCTTGACCTTCACGTAGCTCACGCCGTCGAACGACAGCGGTTTGTTGGTCGCCGGTGTCTGGGCGTCCCAGGCGCCGGTGTTGGTACCGCTGAAGGTCCACTGGAAGGCGATGCCGTCCTTGTCGACGATCGGCTTGCCGTTCATCTTCCACGTAAGATCCGGAACGGCCCCCACGAACACCTTGATTACGTTGTCACGCGCGGCTTCCCGGCCCTTCTGCGGGGTGCCGACGGTGACGTCGAAGTACTCCGCATCCTTGGCCAGGTAGCCGGCGGCCTTCTCGGCGTCGTGGGCGTTCCACGCGGCCATGTAGGCATCGACGATCTGTTTGGGATTCTCTTGTGAAGAGCCGGCCGCCTGTACGAGACCGGCAAAGGTGAACAGCGACAGCAGGTAGAACGCTCTGACGAGGTGACGCATGCTTGCCTCCGTTGCGGGCGTGCCCGCGGGGTTTCGGCCGGATGGCCGTTGAGTGCGGCGCCACACCGGGGCGTGGCGCCATTTCTATCAGGACAGTTCGCCCACCGCGCGCCAGGCCTCGTCGATAGCCGCATGGGCATAGGCGTCCCAGGCGGCATCGGAGTTGGCGATGGTGACGTTGCCGACCTTGGTGCGGGCCAGGTTCATCAGTTTTTCGCTCTCTTCCTCATCATCGAAGAGGCTGTTGGAGAAGTACGAATAGCCGTGCGACCAACGGTTGATGGTGATCGCCTGGATGTCCTTCTGGTGGTCGAAGCCGACCGGGCCGAGCATGGCCTGCAACTGGTCGCGGATCATGCCTTCCATGTATTCGAAGCTCATGCCGTAGAGCTTGCCGCGGCCCACGCGGGCCTGGGTGCGCGCGTCCATGCCGGTGTTGGGGCTGGTGGGCACGTAGACCATGTGCAGGCCGATGGGCTGGTTCGGGTCGCGCGGGTGGCTGTAGCCGCCGATGTCCACCGGGTAGTCCAGCTTCACGCGGCTATACGGCTGGCTCGGCGCGTAGATCTCGTGCACGCCCAGCTTCATGAAACTCTGCCAGTTGCGGATCACCACCTTGGTGTACACCAGCGGGAATTTCACGTTCTGCGCCAGGGCGTGGGACTGCTCGGCAGAGAGGTCGCGCAGGATGTACGGGATGATCATGTTGTAGCAGGCCAGCACGCAGTGCCTGGCGCGCACGCGGTGCAGGGCGCCGGCGCGGCTGTAGCCGACGTCCACGCCGCCGTCGCGGTTCTTCACGCTCACCGCGGTGCTGTTCAGGCGCAGGCGTACGGCGTTGCTCGGTTGGTCCAGCTTGGCGTAGTCGAAGGTGGCCAGGACGATGTCGTTCATGTCCTTGCCCGGCGCCACGCCTGGAATCAGGCCGCGCACCAGCAGGCGCGCCAGCGAGGCGTTGCCGTCGGGGAAGTGGTAGATGTACGGCTCTTCCATCTCGGACTTGGCTTCCTCGCTGATCGGCGAGAGGTCCATCGCACCGAAGCCGGGGAAGCCCACGGAGTAGGCCGAGTCGGCAGAGACGGCGTCGATGCTCAGCGCGGAGAAGTCGTTGGTGCGGCTGAGGAAGTAGCGGGTGGCGGCTTCGCTCAGGCCGACGTCCTTGCGCAGGAAGTCCTGGTAGCTGGTCTTGGCCAGGTGCGCTTCCTTCTCCTCGCGCGTCTTGCCGGCGAGGTAATCCTTTGGTGCTTCGTGCAGGTCGATCAGCGCCTGGCGGTCGGCCTCGGGCAGCGGGAAGTCGCCGATGAAGGCGCGCCAGCTGCGGGCGTTGAGTTTTTCCGGGGCGATGTCGTCGGCCACCATGGGCGTCGGGTCGCCGCTGACCATCTTCGCCTCGCCGAAGCCGGCCTTGTCGAAGAACACGCCGCGCGACAGGCCCAGGTTCGGGTAGAAGTCACGGTCGAAGGCGGTTTCGAAGCGGTCGACGTCGACGTTGAGCTGCTTGAGCAGGTTGTTGACCGTGTCGCTGTACAGGTGCTTGGGCGACTGGAAGGCTTCGCTGCCGCCGTAGCCGAGGATCATCCGGCCGCCGGCCTGGAATTCGTTGCGCTTGGCGTGGCCGCCGAAGTCGTCGTGGTTCTCGATGATCAGCACGCGCGCCTTGGGGTGCTTCTGCCGGTAGAACCAGGCCGCGGACAGGCCGCTGATGCCGCCACCGACCACCACCAGGTCGTACTGCTCCTCGATCTTCAGGCCATCGGTGTCGAACACCTTCTTCTCCCAGCCCATCTGGTGCGCGACCTCGAACGCGCCGGGATGGCTGCCGCGCATGCCGGTCAGGGCAGGCGGGTAGTAGCGGCCGGACGGAGCGGCCTGGAGAAGTTGGAGCGGGGTGAGGCCCGCGCCGATGGTGAGGGCAACGCCGTTGAGGAAGTCGCGGCGGGTGATGGTCATGGGAAGTCCTTGCAAGGTGATGGCCCGGGGCAGGGCTGTCATGGTTTTACCCTTCCATGCCGGAAGGGGTTGCGGCATGCGTGGCCGCGCGGCGGTCCCGGTCGAGCGGGGCGCCGTTTGAATCACCGAACCTTGGTCCGGTGATTGCTTTTCACACTGTGCTGTTGGGCCTCGCGAGCTAGAGCGCAGCAAGGCGGAAGGTGGTTCGGGCCCAGGAGGGTAAATGACTGGGCTCGAACCACCTTCCAACGCAGCTCCGCCGACGCGCAGCAGGCCTTACTCCCAATCAGTGTTTGATCATGACGTGGCGGATCGCTGTGTAGTCCTCCAGGCCGTACATGGACATGTCCTTGCCGTAGCCCGACAGCTTCATGCCGCCGTGGGGCATCTCGGTGGTCAGCATGAAGTGTGTGTTGACCCAGGTGCAGCCGTACTGCAGGCGCGCGGACAGGCGATGGGCGCGGCCGATGTCGCTGGTCCACACCGAGGAGGCCAGGCCGTAGTCGGAGTCGTTTGCCCAGGCCAGCGCCTGCGCTTCGTCGTCGAACTCGGTGACCGAGACCACCGGGCCGAAGATTTCGCGGCGGACCACTTCGTCGTCCTGACGAGCGCCGGCGAGCACGGTCGGTTCGAAGAAGAAGCCCGCGCGGTCGGCGCGTTTGCCGCCGGTGACCACTTCGATGTGCGGTACCTGCCTGGCGCGCTCGACGAAGCCGATGACGCGCTCCAGGTGCTGCTCGGTGATGACCGGGCCCAGCTCGGTGTTCGGGTCGTCCTGCTCGCCGTACTGGATGCTGGCAACCGCTGCGCCGAGCTTCTCCACGAACTTGGCGTAGATGCCTTTCTGCGCGTAGATGCGGCAGGCGGCGGTGCAGTCCTGGCCAGCGTTGTAGAAGCCGAAGGTGCGAATGCCTTCCACGGCGGCGTCGATGTCGGCGTCGTCGAAGATGATCACCGGGGCCTTGCCGCCCAGTTCCATGTGCATGCGCTTCACGGTGTCGGCGGTGCCGGCGATGATGCGGCTGCCGGTGGCGACCGAGCCGGTCAGCGAGACCATGCGCACTTTCGGGTGGGTGGTCAGCGGCTCGCCAACAGTCGGGCCACGGCCGAACACCAGGTTGACCACGCCGGCGGGGAAGATCTCGGCCATCAGCTGCGCCAGGCGCAGGGCGGTCAGCGGGGTCTGCTCGGAGGGCTTGAGCACCACGGTGTTGCCGGCGGCCAAAGCCGGGCCGAGTTTCCACGCGACCATCATCAGCGGGTAGTTCCACGGCGCGATGGAGGCGACCACGCCCACCGGGTCGCGACGGATCATCGAGGTGTGGCCCGGCAGGTATTCACCGGCGGCGGAGCCTTGCATCACGCGGCAGGCGCCGGCGAAGAAGCGGAACACGTCGGCTACCGCCGGCAGTTCGTCGTTCAGCGCGGCGGAGTACGGCTTGCCGCAGTTGTTGGATTCGAGACGGGCCAGTTCCTCGGCGTTGGCGTCGATGGCGTCGGCCAGTTGCAGCAGGAGCATCGCGCGGTCTTTCGGCGCGGTCTGCGACCAGCTGTCGAAGGCGGCGTCGGCGGCCAGTACGGCGGCGTCGACCTGGGCCGGGGTGGCCTCGGCGATTTCCACCAGGGTGGTGCCCAGGGACGGGTTCACAACAGCGAGCTTCTCGCCTTCGCCAGCGACCAGTTGGCCGTTGATCAGCAGGTTGGTTTGCATGGTTGAGTCCTCTTGGTCAGGAACGTGGTGCAAATTCGGTTAGGTGTTTCTTCTTAGGGGCCAGCCGGTTTGTGGGCGGCGGGCCTGAGGGGTTCTGTTGATCGGAGCGGGGGCTTTCCCTCTCCCTAGCCCTCTCCCTGAAGGGAGAGGGGATATCCGTGCCGTGCGGCTGTCCGTGTCCGTCGGCGAGCGCGATGTTCTCCAGGCGCACCGGACGGGCGCCCTCTCCCTTCAGGGAGAGGACGGGGGAGAGGGCGCATGGCACCCAAATTACTTCCCGCTCCCCGCCACGCCCTCGCCACCCTTGGTCAGGTAGTAGGCGCCGAGGATCGGCAGCATGGTCACGATCATCACCAGCATCGCCACCACGTTGGTCACCGGCACGTCGCGCGGGCGGCCCAGCTGGTTGAGCAGCCAGATCGGCAGGGTGCGTTCGTGGCCGGCGGTGAAGGTGGTGACGATGATCTCGTCGAAGGACAGCGCGAACGCCAGCATGCCGCCGGCCAGCAGCGCCGAGCCGAGGTTCGGCAGGATCACGTAGCGGAAGGTCTGCCAGCCGTCGGCGCCCAGGTCCATGGAGGCTTCGATGAGGCTGTGGGAGGTGCGGCGGAAGCGTGCGATGACGTTGTTGTAGACGATCACTACACAGAAGGTCGCGTGGCCGATGACGATGGTCAGGAAGCCCGGCTCGATGCCGAGGGTCTTGAACGCCGACAGCAGCGCGATGCCGGTGATGATGCCGGGCAGGGCGATCGGCAGGATCAGCATCAGCGAGATGCCTTCTTTGCCGAAGAAGTCGCGGCGGTACAGCGCAGCCGCGGCCAGGGTGCCCAGGAGCATGGCGATCAGCGTGGCGACGCTTGCGATCTTCACCGACAGCTCGATGGCTTCGAGCACGTCCTGGCGCGCGAAGGCGACGCTGAACCAGTGCAGTGTGAAGCCCTTGGGCGGGAAGCTGAAGGCCGCGTCCTCGGTGTTGAAGGCGTACAGGAAGATGATCAGGATCGGGAAGTGCAGGAACACCAGCCCGCCCCAGGCAGCTGCTTTGAGCCCCCAGGAAGCCTGCCCCTGAGATGAAGAGTCAGAGTGCATCGAAGGCTCCTAAACGTTTGACGATGGAGAGATAGACGGCGATCAGCACGATCGGCACCAGGGTGAAGGCGGCGGCCATCGGCATGTTGCCGATCGCGCCCTGCTGGGCGTAGACCATGCTGCCGATGAAGTAGCCGGGCGGGCCCACCAGTTGCGGCACGATGAAGTCGCCCAGGGTCAGGCTGAAAGTGAAAATCGAGCCGGCGGCGATGCCGGGGATCGACAGCGGCAGGATCACCTGGAAGAAGGTCTGCCGCGGGTGCGCGCCGAGGTCCGCCGAGGCTTGCAGCAGCGACGGAGGCAGGCGCTCCAGGGAGGCCTGGATCGGCAGGATCATGAACGGCAGCCAGATGTACACGAACACCAGGAAGCGCCCGAAGCTGGAGGTGGAGAGGGTGTTGCCACCGATGCCCGGAATACCCAGCAGCAGGTTCAGCAGCGGCTCAAGGCCCAGGTGCTGGACGAACCACATCGCCACGCCGCCCTTGGCCAGCAGCAGGGTCCAGGCGTAGGCCTTGACGATGTAGCTGGCCCACATCGGCATCATCACTGCGATGTAGAAGAACGCCTTGGTCTTGCCGGTGGTGTAGCGCGCCATGTAGTAGGCGATGGGGAAGGCCACCGCGCCACTGGCGATGGACACCGCGACGGCCATCAGCACGGTGCGCTGGATGATGTCGAAGTTGGAGCCGCTGAACAGCGAGCCGAAGTTGGCCCAGGTCAGGTCCGGCGTCACCGTCATGGTGAAGTCGTCGAAGGTGTAGAAACCCTGCCACAGCAGTGTCAGCAACGAGCCGAGGTAGATCGCGCCGAACCACAGCAGCGGCGGGATCAGCAGCAGCGAGAGGTACAGCGTCGGCTTGCGGTAGAGCAGGTTGGACAGGCGCCGCAGCGGGCCATTGCTGGCCGCGGGCAGCGCTGCATTCATCGTCAGTTCCATCTCACGCGCCCTCGTTCAGCACCACCATCGCCTCGCGCGCCCAGCGAGCGGTCACGCGCTGGCCCGGCTGGTGGGCGAGGTCGATGTCGGCCCACTGGCTGTTGGCCTGGCTGAGGCAGAGGTTCTGGCCGTTGTCGAGACGGATCTCGTAGCGGGTCGCGGCGCCCTGGTACTGGATGTCGTGCAACAGGCCGCTGATCTCGATGTCCGAGGTGGCGCGCTCGCCGTTGGCGAAGGTGATGTGCTCCGGGCGGATGGAGAAGGGCTGGGCGTTGCCGGTCAGGCTCTGGGCGATGTCGCCGCGCAGCACGTTAGAGGTGCCGACGAACTCGGCCACGAACGGAGTCGCTGGCTTCATGTAGAGGTTACGCGGGGTGTCGACCTGCTCGATGCGGCCCTTGTTGAACACGGCCACGCGGTCGGACATGGACAGCGCTTCGCTCTGGTCGTGGGTGACGAAGATGAAGGTGATGCCCAGCTGGCGCTGCAGCTTCTTCAGCTCGCTCTGCATCTGCTCGCGCAGCTTGAGGTCGAGGGCGCCGAGCGGTTCGTCCAGCAGCAGCACGCGCGGGCGATTCACCAGGGCGCGGGCCAGGGCTACGCGCTGGCGCTGGCCACCGGAGAGCTGTACCGGCTTGCGCACGCCATAGCCGCCCAGGGCGACCATGCCAAGGGCTTCTTCGGCGCGCTTGAGACGCTCGGCCTTGCCGATGCCTTTCACCTTCAGGCCGTAGGCGACGTTCTCCAGCACGCTCATGTGCGGGAACAGCGCGTAGTCCTGGAACACCGTGTTGACGTCACGCTGGTAGGGCGGCAGGCCGGCGGCCTCCTCGCCATGAATGCGGATGGAGCCTGCGCTGGGTTGCTCGAAGCCGGCGATCAGGCGCAGGCAGGTGGTCTTGCCCGAACCCGACGGGCCGAGCATGGAGAAGAACTCGCCGTCCTTGATGTCGATGGACACCCGGTCAACGGCTTTCACCTCGCCGAACTGGCGGGAGACCTGGGTGAATTGAACAGCGGGGGTGGTCATGGTGCACGCTCCAAGGGGCAGGATTCCGGCGTAGGGGAGTCCTGCCCGTGAATCTGAGATACGGGTGAATCGATGCGAATTGGGCGGGGCGGGAACTCCCTCTCCCTCTGGGAGAGGGCCGGGGTGAGGGAAGCCACGGCACACGGCCGG
>NZ_LZDG02000083.1:0-15603 GCF_001672555.2 Pseudomonas sp. AU11447
ATCTCTATGGACAGTGAGCAGTTACGACCGAATCAGCGGCCCGTCTATCCGTGAAGCGATGTCCATAGGGTGTTTACTTTCCTTTACATCGACGAGTGTTTCCTTGACCTGACCGGCGTGCCCGGCTCCTTGGCTGCCCAAGGCCGCAGGATCCGGGCCGAAGTTCAGCGTCTGGTAGGTATCCCTGTAGGGGTAGGCATTGCGCCGACGAAGACGTTGGCGAAGCTGGCCAACTGGGCGGCGAAAAAGCACACGCGCGGTGGCGTTGCAGTGATGACACGCCCGGAACAGATCGGCGCATTGCTGCTGCACGCCCCTATCAATGAGATTTGGGGAGTTGGGCGGCGACTGTTCGAGCAGCTGGGCGCCATGGGCATCATCACTGCCGCACAGCTCGCCGAGCAGGATCCGAAAGTGCTGCGACGACAGTTCAGCGTTTCGTTGGAGAAGACGTTGCGAGAGCTGCGCGGGGAAGTCTGTTATGCCCTCGAGGAGGGGCCGGCGCCGAAGAAGATGATTGCCTGCAGCCGCAGCTTCAGCGATCGGGTGACCGAGCAGGCGGCGCTGCGCGAGGCAATAGCCAGTTATGCTGCCCGGGCTGCGGAAAAGCTGCGTGCCCAGGGCGACTATGCCTGTGCGCTGCAGGTGTTCATCCAGACAGGGCAGTTCAACGATCGGGAGCGGCGTTATGCCAATGCGGCTACGGTGCCGCTGCTGACACCCTGTTCAGATACCCGCGACTTGGTCGCTGCCGCTCTGGCTGGCCTGGATCGCATATTCCGGCCGGGCTTCCGCTACATGAAGGCTGGGGTGGTGCTCATGGACCTGGTCGCCCCAGGCCTCGCCCAGGTCGACATGTTTGCACCGGCACCGCGGCCTGGCGGCGAACGGCTGATGGCAGTGATGGATCGGATCAATGCGGAGTTCGGACGGGGCACTCTTCGCCCAGGGCGAGTACCGCCGATTCCTGGATGGAGGATGAAACAAGAATTGAAGTCTCCAGGCTATGTTTCACGATGGGATGAAATTCCGTCGATATGTTGAGTAATATAGCTGCTCTAATCACATGGGAAGTTTATCTTGAAGAAGTCAGTAGTGGGAAGTGTGGTATTCGTAGCATGCGTTGTTGGCTATGGGGTTTATCTGGCGGCTGGAGCAGGGACTACCGCTGGAGGTTATTCCGCCATCAAGGATCTCAACGAATGCGCGCGCCTCTCGCTCAATATGCCCGGGTCTACTGAAAAAGCGAAAACGTTCCTGCGCGATATACAAACCAGATTGCCTGCAGAGTCGGCCGCGGCCAACGCTGCCCAGGGTGTAGTCGCTGCAACCGACGCGATGGCGGGTCATAAAACAGAGCAGCCAAGCCTCACAGCAGAGCTGCAAAAATGCATCGGAGATTTGAAGCGCGCAGTGGAGAACGCAGATAAAGGATAGTCGCTACAGCAGAGCGCCCTGAGCATGTCTGGGCGCTCTGAGAGTTACATAGTTGAGTCAGAGCTTCAAACCAAGGCGGCGATCAATCTCCTCATGATGAGCTTCTGCTAGCAACATATCTCTCGAAAAGTCCACCAGAGACACTTTTAGTCTGGTCCAGAGTTCAAGCTGTCTTTTGTTCATCTCGGAAGTGGTTAATTCGATCGTCCGAACAGCTTCGTTTAGTTCCTCGAATGCCATTGCGCATGTGGCAGTGGTCATTTTTCGGATATCGATGATGTCCGGTATCAAGTTTTGCTCAGACATACAGCTCGCTCCTGCGTAATGACAAACAGTCGCCTGGTTCAGGCTCTGAAAAGAAAGGCCACCCTGAGGTGGCCTTTAATTTATGCAGCAATCAATTGCCGCGCCAGTGCCATCTCAACCGAGTCACCGTCCTGGTTCAGCGAGTCGAGGCCTGACTCCGGAACGTCTCCCGACGTGCTCTGTGCCACGGCGATCTTCTTGGCCATCAGCTGCAGGCAGGTGATCTGCGAGCTGCCGGCGTAGCCGAAGAAGATGACGCGCACCGGGTGTTTCTGCCCGATTCTCCACGACCGCCGCGCCGCTTGTTGCAGCGTGTAGACGTTGTAGCCCGTCTGCAGGAACGCAATGGTCGGGAAGTCCAGGAGGTCCAGTCCAGTCTTGACCAACTCCGGGTTGGTGATCAGCACGTCGATGCCGCGGTCGACCTGGTCGAGGATCCAATCCTCACGTCGTGCGGTATCCACCGAGGCCCTCAGCACAGCCACCTTCAGCCCCGCCTGCTCGAGCACCTTCTTCAGCCTGGACGTGGTGTCGCGCGTCCCGCTGTAGACGGTGTATGCGAGGACCTTGCGGCCGTTCGCTTTCTCCCTGAGGCAGAGGTCCAAGAGTGCCTGCTCCTTGGGCATCAGCTGCTCGTCACCGAAGATCGCAGGAACGAAAGCCAGCGTTTCCCGGGTTCGAGGATGTTTGACCATCTCCGATCGGAAGCAGCAGTCCGGCCAAGCCAGTAGCACATTGAGCACCACGCCCAGAAGGGTGGTGTCTCGCCGTGCCAAGGCCTGGCGGAGTTCCGCGGTCAACGTGGAAGCCAAGCGTTGGTAGGCCGAGGCCTGCTCCGGCGCCATGGGCACGTCGACGAACTCCTCCTGGTAGTCGGGCAGCACGTTGCCACCGATGTCCTTGAGCTTCAGGAACACGGTGAACGGCAGCACGAACCGGTGAATGCCTTTGGGGCCGAAGCCCGGGGCCTTCACCGTTCGTACCGAGAGCTTCTTGCCCTTGGCGGTCTTGTGCGAGTCCCCGTCGCGCTCGGTGTAGATGTCCTTCAGCACGCCGTGGTCGCGCATGAACGACATGGCTGCAGGAGCCATGCTGCCGTGCGCGTTGGGTCGGTAGCCGTCCTCGATCATGCGCCGGGTGAGGATGCGGAACAGTAGGTAGAACAGGTCGTCGGCATAGCCGCCCATGAGTGTTCCGGTCAGCAACACGGATTTCCGTGCCTTGGCTGCCAGAACGCCCATGGCCTGGCCCTGGGCCGAACCACTGTTCTTGTACTCATGCCCCTCGTCCACCACCAGCAGGTCGAAGTATCCATCGGGTAGGTAGCGCTTGATGAACTCGGTCGGTTGGTAACCCCCCTCGCCGAACCCGAATTCGATGTTGGCCATCGACCGCTCCATGCGCTTGGCCTGGCGGTCGCTGAAGACGAAGTTGCCCTTGGCATCCATCAGGTTGATGAACTCCGAGACGTTGTCCACCAACATGGAGGCCAGGAAGTCCTCGCCGAAGTCGTTGAGCAAGCGCTCGGCCCTGACCGGGCCGATGGTGGGGATGCGGCACATCGACTTGAGGATCGTCGCGCGCCGGTCACCACCATCGACCTTGCCAGGCCGCATGAGCGTCCATAGGGCACCCTTGCAGGCAAGACAGGTACGCCGGCGATCACTGCGTTCGAACTCCTCGACGGTGACGAGGTTGCCCTCCAGGTCCTCGAGGACCTGGCCGCAATCTGGACACGCAGCGAGCAGCAAGCCGCCGGCTGAGCGTTTCTTCCAGCAGGCAAGGCGCCAGTGGAACCCCATCCGCATCCGGACGCGGCCGAGGATGAAGAACTCCTGGCGGCCATCGTAGGCCTCACCCATCTGGTCTCGTAGCTTGAGCAACTTAACCAGAGTGTCCGGACCGTTGAGCACCCAGACGCGGGCGTTAGGGATAGTTTCCAGGATCTCCCGGCGCCACTTGTAGACCAGGTGAGGTGGAGAGATGACCATTGTTCGACGGTAACCTGCAGCGTGCATTACAGCTGCAACAGAGATGGCCATCATCGTCTTCCCGGTACCCATCTCTGCGTTGATGACGCCAGCCTGCTCGTTGCGGTCCAGAAGCAGCGCCGCTATGGCTTGAACCACCTCAGCCTGGGCCGCGAAGGGCTTGCGCTTGAGGTTGTCCATCACCAGCTGGCGTTGCATGTTGTTGGCGCCGGCGTAGACCGGAGGGTTGGAGCGGTTGAGTGACGCCAGGAGCTCATCGCCGAACTCGTCGATGAAGTCAGTCAGGTTGATATTCAGTGGGGAAGCGGCCGAAGCGGCCGGCTGGGTCAGTGCGTTCATGTGCATCTCCTGCAGGTGATGAAATGCAGGGCATGCGCGTCCCCCTTCGGGTATCGGCATACCCTGCAGGGTGGTGTGGAGTTGGGGGCCGCGTACGCGGTGGGTTAGTAGTCGCTGGGGAGCAGTAAGGTGGTGGAGCTGCGGTCGGCCTCGGTGATGATCCAGATCCTGGACTCATCGCCGGCGTCGACGTCGTAGCTGGAGAGCAACCTGTCACCGTGCTTCAAGGCTCGCTGGTTGGTGTTCCAGTCCTCGTCGCAGAGATTCCCCCAGTCGCCTACCAGGTGGCGTTTGAGGTAGGTGGTGGGGTTGAGTTGGCCGATCTCCACCAGGTGGTGGATGGCAGCGGTCATCACAATCTGCCCCGGGAAGAACAGCGGTCCAGGTTCAGGCTCAGGCCGGGGAGTGTCGGCCACCTCTGTGGTCGCGGCGGATGAGCTGATGGTCAGCACGCAGCCATGATTCGCGGAGGAGGGCGTCATTTCCCAAGCCCTGATGATCGGTATGAAGCGGTCGGTGAGGATCCGCACCTCGGTGACGTTGCCGTCTTCGTCTTCGGTGAATTCGGTCTTGCGGACCTTGTCCTTATAGGTGTCACCCTTGACGACCAGGGTCCGGCCCGATCTCGAGCGCACGACGCCGGAGATCGCCCCGGCAGCTAGGGCTAGAGCCAAGTGCCAGCGGGAGAGCTCCCGGACAGGCGGGCGAGGCTGTAGGCCTATCTGGCCGAAGTGGAGGCTGAAGTCAGGCCACAGGCCCCTTAAGCGTTGAATCTCGCCGGCGAACTGCTCTGGCTCCAGTGTTACGCGGTAGAAGTGTTCCAGCTCGTTTGTTGCCGGTAGGACCGCATAGGGCTCCCATGGCCAGCTGGCTGGGATCTCCTCGGCCTGGTCCAGGCCGGCGCCGATCGCCTGCAGGTGAGATCTAACCTGGTTGACGTCAGCCCTGGCCAGGTCCTGCCGACGTACCCGGATGCCGAAGATCACCACCTGCTTGAAGGTGGGATCCGCGGCGCCGTACACGCGCAGGGCGGTGAAGTGGTTGCTCAGCCATCCAGTCAGCTCGTCGTCCAGCACATAGTGAGGAACGATGAGCACCATCACGCCGCCGTACTGCAGTAGCGGGAGACAGCGCTGGTAAAAGGCCTTCTCCAGCCGCCGGCGGCCGCTTCCTTGGTACTGGGATGCACCGGAGTGGTCCGCCACCAGGTCACCATAGGGTGGGTTGAGCCAGAGCAAACCGAACGACTGCCGGCTGATCAGGGTGTCGAAGAGGTCGCTGTGCAGCACCCGGTCGAGAATGCCACGAGCATGGTCGGCACGTTCGCGATCATATTCGACGGCGAACGCCTGGACCTGGTCGCGGCCCAGGATATGGGCTGCCTCAGCCAGGGCGACGCCCTCTCCAGCGCACGGATCGCAGATCCTCATCCTGCCCGAAGGAGCGGGAATGAGCGCCTGCAGGGCGCGTTCGAGGGTGACTTCGTCAGTGGGGTAATAGCCATTGCGGGCGAAGTTGCGCGCCAGGCGCGGAAACATGAGTGCCATGGGGCTTCCTTGAGTCGATAGTTGGAGCTCAGGCCTGCGCCTGAGCTTCGGTGGTGAGTTCGCCGCGGCGGATCAGCTCTCCGAGGGAGGGCTCGAGCACGTCGAGCTGGAGAGCGAGACGCCAAGCGCAGACGTTGCCGATCGCCCCGGGCAGGGCGGTCAGCATCTGGTGCTGGATGAGGACTCCCATCACCGGCTCGCGCCAGTGTGGGAGGAGGGGCAGCGGACAGGTTTCCATTACCAGCGGCCAGAGCCGATGGTGTGGATCCTCATCGCGCTCCAGGAGTGCGAAGGCGAAGTGGTTGGCCTGGTCGGGCGCCGAGGCGCGCCGATCGAACAGCCAGAGGTGTAGCAGGCTGCCGAACAGGGTGCCGCGGAACTGCCGGGTAGTGCGTTTTTCCAGCAGGTCCTGGTCGGGGAAGACTGGGAGGCGCCGACCATCCACGATGACGTGGAACTGGTCGATCCCGTTCTCCTCCCGGCCAAGCGTCAGCCTGGCCAGAAACTCCTGCAGTACGGTGTCGCGTCCCCAGGCGGAAAGGAACACCAGGTTGCGCTGCTCATCGCACACACAAGCGTCGACGTACAGGTCCGGGAGCTCCTCGATCTGGAACAGTTGGGTTGGACTGGGCATAGCGATCCTCCGAAGGAGGGCTGCCCGCCCCAGAGGGGCGGTGAAGCCCCTTGGGGTAGGTCCAGGTGGTGATGGTGAGCGTCAGCGGATGCTCTTGGTAGTGGGGCAGAAGACCAGGCCGTTGGCCTCATGGAGAGGGCCTTGGCCTGCAAGGAAAATCATCTGCAGATACTGCGAGCGAAGTGCGACTGCAGCTTCAGCCTGCTCCAGGGAGAGGCCGAGCTCTTCGATGAAGAAGTCGACCATCTCTTCGTCGCAGGACACTTCGTTGTTGGACAGCTGGTCCTCGACGTTGCTGAGGATTTCGGGGGTCAGGCTGGCGAAAATGGCATTCATGGTGAGCTCCTGTTGTGGTTGCGAGGAGCTCCCTGAGGGAGCCCCTCAGGGTGGTCGGTTGATGTTCAGGCTTGGTGATGTTGCCGAAGCTGCTCTCGCCAGACCTGGTTCACTCCGAAGGTGGCCATGTCGAGAAATTCGAGGGGGCAGCCGTAGTAGTAAGGCCCCATCGACTCGCTGATGGACTGGCTTCCCCAATAGCCGTTGCTGACATCGAGGAGGTCTAGGTTGATGAAGGTGAAGCTGTCGCCTTTCAGGTTGTCATTGATTAGGCCCGCGACGTGAAGCGTTAGCTTCACTACGGTCCAGAGCTCATTGCCGACAACGGAGTGAGCCAGGATCTCCCTGTCACGCGAGAAGGTGGACGATGCTGCGAGCAGCTCGCGTAGAAGCTGCTCCTTAGATCGATGTGAAAATAGCCAGCCCATGGGGGGTCTCCTCTGTAAGGCCGAGACTCCCTTGCCGGGAGTACCCGGCTGGGTGGTGGCGTCAGATCAGAGGCTGACGCGGTTGAAGCGGATGCAACGATCCAGCCGCTGGGTGAGCCGCAGGGTGTATTCCTGTGCCTGCGCACCGGCGACACTCCAGGGTATGTCTCCGTCCGGGTCTACTGGCTGCTCGCCCTGCGCTGCGCGGATACGCAACTGGGCGATGGCCACGTCGACCTTCGATCGATCGTAAAGCGCGATCACGAAGAGATCCGCGAGGTCTTCCGCACCCACTTCGCGTAACGAGCTGGATGCCTGCAGCAACAGGTTGGAAAACTCAGGTAAGGCGTAAAGCTGGTTCATGGCGTTCTCCTGTTCCAGACCTGGAGTTTGAAGTCCAGGGCGTACCCGAGCTCGCCCAAACGTGCGCACTGCGCGCGCAAGCGTTGTCGGTCAACGGTGGGATCTAGTTTCACGGTATCGGCCAAGGGCCAGACCGTGCCGAAGAGTTCGTCGTCTGGTGATTCATTACTGTTCGGTGCGGCCGGTGCAGCGGGCTTCATACCGAACGGTTCATCGGAGTCGGCAGGTGCCGCAATCAATGTGGACGTGCGGGCAGCTGGCTGCTGAGCTTTCGACGGCTTCACCGCCGGCGCCGAGCTCTCCTCCTCAAGGGGATCGAGTACGGTCGTCGACAGCTGCTCTTCGTCTTCGGCGCTGAGATTGGTTACATCGTCCAGGTTCATGCCGCCGAGCTCGGCCCTGATCTCGACGACCAGTCGTCCCCCGTGGGTGTAGTAGGACGGGCGGATTTGCGTGATTGAAAAATCGCCCTGGTACTTACCCTCCGTGTACTGGTCCAGGCCGGGGTCCTTGATGACGAACTCGCCAATGGAGGTCACCAGCCGCCCCACGTTGAATGGGCCATTGCGACCTGTGATGGTGCGGATGGCCAACTGACCAGCGATGCTGATCATGTTGTCTGCCTATGGAAAAGGAAGTCCCGCCGGCGGCGGGACTGTAGGTGGTTGTGAAGCTAGTCCTGGTCGACCTCGGGGGAGGTTTCGTCCAGGAGCTCGACGTGGAGGTAGGGAGGTTCAGACTGGGGCCGGACGACAGTGAGCGAGAGTGAGATCCACACTCGTTCACGACCGACAGGCTGTTTGTGTACGACGGCGAAGACGAACTTCTCCGCATCCGGTGCGAGCTTCAGCTCGTACCATGCCGCTTGCACCACACTGGCCAGGCGCAGGCTCATCTCCCCAACCCGGTTCGGGTTTTCAAGATAAACCGCGCTGAGCCAGGCGCTGTTGCTCAGCACGACCGGGTATTTCAGGTACGCAGCAGTTTCCTGCGTCGTGGGGTTTGCCGGGACAGGCATTCGAGGTCTCCTACAGGTGCGGGGAGACCTCATCCGCGGGGAAGGGTCCCCGCGTGGGTGGTGGAAGATGCACTCCATCAATAAGTGATGCGACCGCGCTACCGAGTGCTTGGCGGTCTTGGGGTGGGTTAGCACTTGCGCGCCGGAGCCTTAAACCCTGGCTCCCTTGGAGGCACTGTCAACGACAGCGAGCCAATCCGGAATTAGGGGCCTGGTGGGAATCCCGCAGGCCAGAATGCTCAATGATCGAAAATTGGTAGGCCCTTGAGCGCGGGCGCGAGTGGATCGAGTACCAGGTAGCGAATGTCTGCCTGAGCCGCCAGATGAAGTAGGTCGACCAGTTCGACCGGGTAGCCAGCGGCGATCTGCTCCGAACGCAAGGCTGAGGCGGTCAAATCCATCACCTCCAGGTTCTCGTCGGTCCAGGGCGTATGCACCAGTCGGAAGCCAACAGTGCCCAGTTCGTCTATCCAGAAGACTCCAATAAGGACTCCAGCGAGTCTGATCGGCATCTTCGTGCCGAAGCTCTCCAGGAGGGCATGCAGAACCTTCAACGGAAGGTGGGCTTTACTGATCTCCCAGGAGCGACTCCATGGCTCATAGCGGCGCGCTAGACGGTCCACAAGGTCATGGGCGCCATCAAGGGTATAGGTGTCCCCGATGAAGCGGCCGGTATCTGCATCCAAAACGGCGTAGGTGACGTCGATAACCGTGCCTTCACTTCCGCAGCGCGCGGCGAGCTCCGGATCTAAGTTCCCAGCTCCTACGATGAGGCAGAGGTCGTCGCTGAATATGCAGGGTTTGCACTGAACCTCTCGGTCCTTCAAATGTGCTTGGCTGCTATGGATCGCTCGATTGCACGGCACTTCGCTGTTCGAGTATTTGACTTGAAGCAGACGCTCGACGCGGTACCGGCACAGGTTGTCGAGGAAAGGGTTCGGTGTGCTCATGGCGGGTCCTTGGTGAGAAGGAGCAGCCCCCATCAAGGGACTGATCCCTTGATGGGTTTGTAAGGTGAGGCGCAGTTAGCAGGTCGCGCGAGCGTGCAGTCTCACTTCAACGTTTCTTGCCGTCTGATAGCACTTCACCAGGGCATATTGCTGAAGAATTGGGGAGTCCGATGAGTCGCAGCCATGCTCGAAATCAGCTTGAGCAAGGGCCTCGATCGCCGGTTGGATGTCATAAAGCAAGATGCTGAGTCCGGCGTCGCCAAATTCATCAACGACACCTCCGGCCAGCCAGTAGTGGAAATCGGAACGAGCTGCATGCTCTGCAATAGCAAGCAACGCCGGCAGACGCTCAGGGTAGGTTCTGTTCATTGGTGAAGCTCCGTGGGGAGGCTCACCAGCCCAGGCGGGTGATGAACCCGTCAGAGGAAAAGTGCGAGGCACATCGAGCTAGGGATGTGCTTTCTGCGTCCAGGTGCCGTTCTGCAATGCGTCAGCGGCGAGCTGGGACGTTTTGTAGTATTCCTGCGATTCGCGAGACACCGGGGCTCCGATCTCGTCACAGGTACCGATGTAGAAGCCGGCACCGCTCTCGAGCACTTGGAGTGGCAGTTGCTCACCGCAGTATTCGAGGGCCAATTTTCCGAAGGACATGATGATCTCCTGATAATTCGGAGCCGCATGCCCAAGGCAACGGCCCTGGGGAAGGGGGAGGGCACCTTGCGGTGCCCGTGGTATTAAGCGGTCAGAACAGCTGCGTCAGTGCTCGGGTTGGAGAAGATCAACCAGGCCATGTCGCAGAAGTGGCTGCTGTTCAGCAGTTCGTCCTCGATGTCGGTCAGGCTTACTTCTTCAACTTCGGGCAGAGCGGGCATTTCAACGGCTTGGGCGTAATTCATGATGATCTCCAAATTAATTTGGAGAACACCATGCCCCTGGGGGGAAATGGTGCCCCCCGGATGGGTTCGCGATGACAATCAGCGCAGTGCGTAGGTTGTAAAAGGCGCCCTTGGGGGCGCCTTGGATTCGATCAAGCGGCGAACTGGTCGCCTTGCTGCTGTTGTTGCTCAGCTGCAGGAGCATCGGAAGCAGGGCCATCCTGTTGGGGGGCCTGATCCACGCTGTCCTTGGGCTTGGCTTCGTAGACGGTTTCGCCATCCACCTTGATCCAGTTGAGGAAGAGCAGTCGGCCTTTGAGGCTTGCGCCGGCCTGACCTTTCTTCTCGCCTTTTTCGTAGGTGAATGCTTCCGTCCGAATGTCGCCAATGCGGAAAGCCACGAGGACCTTCTTGCCGGCGTCTACGGCCTGCTGGCAGCGGCGAACGAGCTTTTCAGCTTCGGCGCCGACGACGTTGCAGTCGATGTAGGAGTATTCGACGTCGTCCGAGGAGCCACGAAGGGCTGCGACGGTAACGGCGAGAAGGGGGGGGCCCTTACGGATGGGCACTTCGCGGATGCGGTTGAGGTAACCGATACCGGAGGTATGCAGATCGAAGAACTTGGTGTCTTGGATTTGGTTGCTCATGGGGATTCTCCAGTTTCAAAAGTGAAAGCGGAGAAACACTTCGCCCATGGGGGGAAAGTATTCCCCGCGAGGGTTAGAGCTTGGTGGGTATGCTTGGAGCTGGGTGAGGGAGCTTCCACCTGGTGGGCCAGGTTGATCGCGCTTCCGGAAGCTAGGCGATCTTGGGGGGGATCAACACCTGAGGTGTCGCAGTCTTACAGATCATGACTGCTGGGGCGGGGTTGCTGACAACATCAGCAGCTCACAGTGCAAGAATGGAAATGCCAGTTGCACTTGTCAAGCCCCCAGAATGAAAAGCCCCTCGCAAGGAGGGGCGCGGTGTCAATGTGGGCGGTGGCGATGATTAAGCTTTGTCAGCTTACGTTTGAGGTTGGGCCAATCAGCCCAAGCTGCCATCGACAAGCACACTACGAGTAGGGCGGTCAGCATGATCACGCCGAAAGTCGTTTGGCTCATCTCAAGATTCCTCCTGAGTCAGGTAGATACCTGTGGACCAGATTACCACACCAACAGACAACGCAAGGGCAGTCAGGATGCGGTGTTCTCCGAGAAAGATGCCAATCAAACCTGCGGCTACGGCTGTAGTACCAATCTTTCGCAGGTCTTCTGCGATCGCAGACAGTTTTGCAGGGCTCATGGTTTTCCTTTGAATCAGATGGAAAACCGCCCGGCAGGGAGGTTTCCCAGCCGGGTGAGTGGTGGTTGTCGATCAGCAGGTCAAGGAATCAACCGGCGCAATCAGGTCGTTGAGGGGGCCCATTTTCAGGACTGGGATGGAAGAGCTGCTGGGCAAGGCCTTAACAGCGGCTTTGCGTTTGCGGGTGTGCTTGGGTTTTTCCGGGGCACACTCACGCGTGTTTTGCTCGTACCAGTCGGCGAGGTTCACCTTTCTCAGGCGAGCGATCGCAGGGACTTGGCACATGTACTCGAGCACGTCACCCGAGGGGTGCGGTGCTGCAGGTTCATGATGCCGTAGGTGCGGGCGAGGGATGGCTTTGGGCCGGGGTTGTTGTACCGCACGCAGGAATTCCCGAGTGACGGTTCCGAGAGCTTCACCGAAGCGGTAGCTGAGGGACGGCGTGGACATGGTGCTTCTCCTGCAGGTTGAAAATGCGGAGAAACACTGGCCCCGTCGGGGAAGTGAATTCCCCGCTGGGTTGGCGGAAGGTGCTTCTATCGACCGAAATCGATCGACCGCGCTACCAGAAGCTAAGCGGTCTTGGGATGGACCAACACCAGAAGGTGTCGCAACTCTTCGGGTCCAAGTTGCATGGGCATGTCGCTGACGACGTCAGCAGATCACGCAAATATCATTGGGGGAATGTCGAGAGGGTGTCAAGCGGGGGGAGAACTGGAGCGGGCAAGGAGGGGGCAGCAGAGGGCGAGGGGGAACAGCGAGCCGAGGGCAACCATGTCTAGTAGCCGCCCTCGGCTGAGTTCGAAGGAGCGAAGTCAGGAAGAAGATGCCACCGTGACAGACGTCGATCCCTGGGCATTGAACGACGATTCTCATCACCTGGCCGGTTTTAGTGGCTATGGCCAGCAAACAATTGGCACGCATCCGCGCACAAAAGGAACCCTGCTTTTCGCCGGCGGGCCACCGGCCACGAAAACGAAACCCTTTGGGTAGCCTCATGCCCCTGAAGCTCAAGGCCATCAGGTTACCCAAGGGGGAGGGGAAAAAGGATGGGCCACAACACCGGTGTGGCCCTCAGATTACGATGCGCCGAACCTCTTGAAACCCTATGTGCCTTTGAACTCGGTCATCACGAGTTAGACGGCTGCGCGACTAGAGAGAGCAGGGAGACACAGGGAGAGTCCCAACCAGATCCGCACGCCCTTCCCGGAGCTAAGCGTGCTTTTGGTTTGGTATCGAGGCGAACCTCCGACACCTGGGCGCTACATGATGACCGTCAGTAGCCAGCGGGGTGAAACCTGTTTGATGTCATTATGTTGGTACGTCGGCGCTGATGCAAGGCGCGGCGCGACTCTCAAGCCTGCCGGGCGTCAGTTGACGGCCACAACAGCACCATCGGGCACGGCAGCCGGAATGGTGATTCCGGTATTGCCTGCGGTAGGTGAGAACAGTGTGCCGGAGCGCTTCACGCCAACCGTCGTAGCCTGGGTTCTGTCGACCAGAGCGGCAGGCAGGCCCGCAGGCGTGTTGCCGGTGTAGTAGGTGTACGCTGATCCACCTGAGAGATACGACGTTACTCCTGCGGGCTTCGAGTACCAGCTGGGGAGGCTGAGCGCTGTGTCTGCAGGAACACCCGCAAACGTAGGATTGTTGCGTGCATATTCAGCAGCCGCTGATCGATAGACCAACATGCTTCGGCTCAGCGTATCGACCGTCGCTGCATCAGCGGTGACTTCGTCCTGGTGCTGGACCTGGCTCATGATCCCGCCGGCAACGATCAAGATGGTGAGAGCTATCCAGTAGAAGTACATGCGGAGCCTTTGGGTCAGGTATATCGAGGGTCGCTCGATCGTAACGGCCGGAAATCGGGGAGGCAATCGGTCTGTAGACTATAGTCCGCAGACGATGAAGGAGGGCGATTCCAGAATTCGACCTTTGCGCTTAGGTCGAGTTCTTGGCACGCCAACCTGTTCCAACTGGGGATCACAATAAAGCCTTCGGCGCTGCTTTGGCAGAGCTGCGTAAGGCGCGTGGTCTATCCCAAGAGGTTCTGGGGTTCGAGGCTGGTCTCGACCGGACATACATCAGTCTGCTCGAGCGCGGCCAGAAGTCTCCCACGCTAGATACCGTTTTCACCCTCTGTGGTGCATTGGACATTCCGTTTAGCCAGCTGGCCATGATGACGCAGGCCAAGCTGGAAGAGGTCCATGAGTAACGATCTAACCCTCCGCGAAGGACTTGAACTCTACCGCTCGAAAGTTTCTATCCTGAAGAAGGGCTACGCTCAGGAAAGTTACCGTCTTGCGAGCCTGCTGCGCTCAGAACTGGCTGGGCGGCGTATGCGCGACATTCAAAGCCCCGACATCGCCAAGTACCGTGATGATCGTTTGGCACAGGTCAGCCAGAGGACAGGGAAGACGATTTCCCCGGCGACGGTACGACTGGAAATGTCTTTGCTCTCGCATGTCTTCGATGTGGCGAGGATCGAGTGGGGCGCCTGCGACACCAACCCAGTCACCAACGTGCGTAAGCCGAAAGCGCCACCTGGTCGTGATCGCCGACTTCTGCCGCGCGAGGAGCGGCGGATTCTACGGTACTGCCACGCTCACCCTACCCAGGAGTTGTTCTCCCTGGTCGTCCTGGCTTTGGAAACCGCAATGCGACAAGGCGAGCTCCTCAAACTGGAATGGGAGCACATCAACCTGCAGCGCCGCGTCGCTCACCTGCCAGAAACCAAGAATGGTTCGAAGCGTGACGTGCCGTTGAGCCTAAAGGCAAGGGATGCGCTGACCAGGTTGGGAGTGAAAACCAAAGGCCGAGTGTTCTGCTACACCTCGAATGGCCTGAAATCCGCCTGGCGGATCATGTTACAGAGATTGGCCATCCTGGACCTTCACTTCCATGATCTTCGGCATGAAGCGACCACTCGACTGTTCGAGCTCAACACGATGGACGTCATGGAGATCGCGTCCATCACCGGTCACAAATCGCTCGCAATGCTGAAGCGCTACACCCATTTGCAGGCTGCCAGGCTCGTGAAAAAGTTGGAAGGCAACCGTGGCAGGGGACAACAAGTCGTGCTGGACCACCTGATCCCTTACCCCGCCATCGCCGACACCTCGACTGACGGCATAACCATTCGCGTGCTGGACTTTGATGGACTGAGCGTCACGGCACCAAGTGAGGCTGAGGCACTTCAGCGAGCTCAGGACGAGCTCCTACGCAAGCTGATGGTGTCGATACGAGATAAGGTCACGGTTCCACCGCCTGACCAGTACCTGGACACTGTCGACGAGAGCAGAATCTTCATGCTGGATCCTCTGGCCAGTCGAGCAATCTCGTTTTCGCAGCCTCACACTTTTTTATAGGTGATGCGTGAGCCTAATCAATGGTCGAGGGGCCGTCGTGTAAGGCATGGAGGAGAGTTTGTTGGCAGAAAACTGGGGTCTCTGAGACAGCCTTGCCAATCCGGTGTGTGGGCAGCAGGCGGAAGCCTCAATACCTTTAGCGTAAGTTGTACAGGGCCTGTGGGACGTTTTCAATCGGACTGCGCCGCGACATGCCCTGCACCATCAAAGTTAATCTCCGGGGGCTGTGCAGCTCCAAATATCAACTGGGAAATAAACTCCTCGCAACCGACCGGCAGCAATGGCTGGTACTGTTTGGCAAGCGAGGACTATGGGAGTGGCTGGTATAACTTCAGCGTTACTGGCTACGCTATTTGCTCAAACTAGAAGGGGCTTCGGCCCCTTTTGTCTATGTAGAGGCTCTATGCCTCTAGTCCAGGCAGACCGCTCCGCATACTTGAGTTTGCGAAGATTGATTTCCATCTCTCAAGTGCATAAACCAGCTTCCACCGAACGGATATATATTGCAGTCGTTATCAGTCCCGCCAGGGCCACCCACTTGACCTAACGTGCAAAATTTATGAGCACCAAGATTTGTGGTTCTATCACAGATAGTGCAGGAGTCAGTGTAAGAAGTAACGACTCCTGCAGACTCAGCTCGCCACACACCGGATTGGCAAGGCTGTCTCAGAGACCCCAGTTTTCTGCCAACAAACTCTCCTCCATGCCTTACACGACGGCCCCTCGA
>NZ_LZDG02000084.1:0-17274 GCF_001672555.2 Pseudomonas sp. AU11447
CGAGGAGGGTCAGGCGCGGCTCAAGCGTCAGCTCATAGCGTGCTTCATCTCGGGAGGCCGAGAGTCTTTTGAAGCGGGTAATCACGCCATGAAGTGTGCGCAGTGGAGCCACAGGCGGCGGTGTGAAGCCGCGGATGGTGATCGAGGGCGGCGCGGCGCGCAGGCTGAAGCTGGCGTCCTTGCCAAGCAGAGTATCGGCGGCGATGTCTAGGTTGGGGCTGGTGACTTCAATGGCGTAGCGGAAGGTCTCGCTGAGTGCCTCGCTACCGGAAAACGCCAGGACGTCCAGCAAGGCACTCTGGCCCTTCACTGTGAGGGTGTGTCGGGAATGATCGAAGAGCAGAGAGTGCGCGCTGACCATCAATAAGCATCCTTGACCATACGAAGCCTGTCATCCCAACAGTCTGGATATGGCGGCGCTATCGGACCGATCCTGAATCCTTATCGGATCAATCATCAGAAACACAACTCCGGGTCAATCAACCACAATCAACTGATCTCGCAGTCGGTCCTTGGCGAGTACCTCCTGCATATTCGAGGAGGCCTGAGCACACCCGCCCCACAAGGCTACCGGACGCCTTCCACTGCGTTGCCAACTGAGGCGCGGTCTAGCGTTCGGCGTCGTATTCATCGTGCCGGCGCCACCACATGCCCTGCTCGTTACGCCCCCGTGGCGCGCGGTCGAGCCACTGGAACAGGCCCCAGAGGGCATCCAGGCCGCGGGCGTAGGTGGAGTAGCAGTGATAGATGTGGTCGCCTTCGCGAACGAAGCTGCTCATGCCGGGCAGATCACGGGTAAAAGTCGCCACATCGGTGCCGCAGCAGGCGGCGGTTTCCACGACGGGTGCCGGTGCCGGCCCCTTGGCCGGGCCTTCGCGGCGGAAGTTGTAGTCGACTTCCCCGCCGCGCTGCTGTGCCTCGGTGAAGGACACATTGAAGTCGTAGTTGAAGCCGCTGCCGTGGGATGACGCCCAGGGGAAGCTCCAGCCCATGCGTCGCCGATACCCCAGCAGCCTTTCCAGCGGTGCGCGGGACACCGCCACCAGGCTGACGTCGTGGTTCGCCAGGTGGCTGGCGTAGCCGTCGAAACCGTCGGCGATGTTCGAGCAGGAGGGGCAACCGGCGCGGTAGTCCGGGCCGAACATGAAGTGGTAGACCAGCAACTGCGAGCGGCCGGCAAACAGCTCCTGAAGGCTTGCCGGGCCCTGTTCGGTGTCGAAGCGGTAGTCCTTGTCGATCAGCACCCAGGGCAGCGCCTGGCGCTTGCGGGCCAGCTCGTCGCTGCGCCGGGTCAGCGCCTTTTCCTCGGCCAGCAGCTCCAGGCGTGCGGCCAGCCATTCTTCGCGGGTGCCGATGGAATGGGCAGTCATGGCAGTTCTCCTCCGCCAGCGGCGGTTCGGTGGGCATGGCTTAGACTAGGCAGCGGGCCGACGTCGACGGGAGTGACAAAGGTGGCGGGATTTCCATGGATTCGCTGATCACCGCGGCTGCCCGCGCTTTGGCATCGGGCGATCCGCTGGGCGCGTTGAACCGCGTGGCACTGCGCGAAGACCCGCCGGCTCTCGCCCTGCGCGGCATTGCCATGGCGCAATTGAACGACTATCCCCGCGCCCGAGCCCTGCTCCGCCGTGCCGGCCGCGCGTTTGGCGCCCATGAGCCGATGGAGCGAGCGCGCTGCCGGGTTGCCGAGGCGGAAGTGGCGCTGGCCAGCCGCGAACTGAATTGGCCGGCCGAGCCGATGGAAAACGCCGCGAAGACTCTGGAGGCTCACGGCGACGAGGGAAACGCGGCCCAGGCGCGTTATGTGCTGATTCGCCGAGCGCTGCTGGTCGGCCATCTTGACGAGGCAGAAAGCCGGCTGGCGGCGCTCAATCCAAGCGCCATCCCTGCACCATTGCGTGCTGTGCACTGGCTCATCGTCTCGGGCCTTGCCGTGCGCCGGGTGCGTGCCGGCGAAGCGCGCGCGGCGCTGCGGGCTGCGGCCCTGGCGGCCAGGGAAGCCGGAATACCGGCGCTGTGCGCCGAGGTCGAACAGGCCGGGCGACTGCTCGATGCACCGGCCGCACGACTGATCTCGCCGCAAGCGGATCGCCTGTTGTCGCTGGAGGAAGTGGAAAGTCTGCTGGGCTCCGACGCTTTGGTGGTGGACGCCTGCCGCAGCCGCTTCGGCTCTGTGGCGCTGGGCAGCCGGCCGGTGCTCTTTGCCCTGGCCCGCGCGCTGGCCGAAGCCTGGCCCGGCGATGTATCACGCGCAGACCTGATCGCCCGGGTGTTCCGCACCCGCCACCCGGACGAAACCCACCGGGCGCGCCTGCGGGTGGAGATGGGCCGCTTGCGCCGCCTGCTGCAGCCACTGGCGCGGATAGCGGCGACGCCGCGCGGGTTCGCGCTGTATCCCGAAAAGACCACCCGCCTGATTGTCCTCGCGCCGCCGCTGGAGGACTCCCATGCCGACGTACTGGCGTTGCTGAGCGATGGCGAGGCCTGGTCCAGTTCGGCCCTGGCCATGGCGCTCGGCAGCAGCCAGCGCAGCGTTCAGCGCGCGCTCGAAACACTGGCCAGAACCGGGCGGGTACAGGCGTTGGGCCAGGGCCGGGCGCGGCGCTGGACGCTGCCGCCAGCGCCCGGATTCGCGACGACCTTGTTACTCCCCGCGCCCTTCGGCGCCTGAATAGGCTCAAGCCTCCCATCCACAACGTGCAGGGCCAAACCATGACTCGCTACAAGCAATCTCCCGCAGAAGTACTCCAGGAATACGGCCCATACCCCGGCGTCGAGACCGTCGCCGGCGTGACCTGGGACGGCGAGCGCGTCTGGATCGCCACCGGTGACCATCTGCAACGGCTGGACCCCGCCAGCGGCGAGCTGGAAGCGTCGATCGCAGTTCCTGCCCACGCCGGTACGGCCTTTGACGGCAAGTACCTGTACCAGATCGGCGAAAGCATCATCCAGAAGATCGACCCGGCCAGCGGCAAGGTGCTGGCGAGCATTCCGGCACCCGGCAAGGGTGGCGACTCCGGCATGGCCTGGGCGGAGGGTTCGCTCTGGGTCGGCGAGTACCGCGCCAGGAAGATTCACCAGATCGACCCGGAAACCGGTGAAGTCCTGCGTACGATTGATTCAAATCGTTTCGTCACCGGCGTCACCTGGGTCGAAGGACAACTCTGGCATGGCACCTGGGAGCCGGAGTCGACCTACAGCGAGCTACGCCGCATCGACCCGCAGTCCGGCGAGGTTCTGGCGCAGTTGGACATGCCCGAGGGCGTGCACGTTTCCGGCCTGGAAGCCGACGGCGCCGAGCGTTTCTACTGTGGCGGCGGCAACAGCGGCAAGGTCCGCGCGGTGCGTCGGCCGCGCTGAGGCGCGCCAACGAAAGCGATCTGGGCTAGTGTTGGCAGCTCACTGGATTTGGCCGCACTGGCCCGGAGACCGAGCATGGATTGGCTGGAACACCGCATTCCCCCGCCCCTGGTGGCGATCATCAGTGGCCTGCTGATGTGGCTGGCGGTACGCCCGATTGCGCCCCTGGGTGGCCGCCTTTGGCTGGCGCTGCTGGTGGTGCTGGCCGGGGCGGCGGTATGCCTGGCAGGCGTGGCGTCTTTCCGCCGTGCACGCACCACGGTCAATCCGCTGAAACCGGAGAGCGCCTCGTCCCTGGTGGTCGCCGGCATCTACCGGCACACCCGCAACCCCATGTACCTGGGCTTCGCCATCATCCTGCTGGGCTGGTGCGTGTTCCTCGGGTCCGCACTGGCGGTGCTCGGTGTCGCAGCCTTCGTGCTGTACATCGGCCGATTCCAGATCCGCCCCGAGGAAAGGGCGTTGCGCGAGCTGTTCGGCGCGGAGTTCGAGGCTTTCTGCGGTCGGGTGCGACGCTGGGTCTGAGGGTCTCGCGGCAGATTGCCATTGCCTTGTGACCGGGAGAGATGAGATATTTGCAAATGCTAAACATTCTCATCAAAGAAACTCTCATCAAGGTTTATCGTGTCCCCTTCGCTTCTGCTGGTGGAGGACGATTCCCGTCTTCGCCTGGACCTCGAACGCCATTTCTGTCAGCGCGGTTTTGCCGTCACCACCTGCGCCAACGGTGACCAGGGCCTCGTAGCCGTTCACCAGAACGACTTCGACCTGGTCCTGCTGGACATCATGCTGCCCGGCGTCGATGGCCTTTCCCTGCTCGATACCCTGCGCAGCCATCGCACTACGCCGGTCATGCTGATGTCCGCCCTTGGCGCGGAGCAGGACCGCATCACCGGCTTCACCCGTGGCGCCGACGATTACCTGCCCAAGCCCTTCAGCCTGGCGGAACTGGACGCGCGCATCGATGCGCTGCTGCGTCGGGTCAGTCTGGACCGTGCCCGCGAGGTGCCTCGCCCGCAGGGCTCGCTGGAGTTCGACGATGAGCTGCAGGACGTTTCCCGCAAGGGTGAGCACGCAGGGCTGACGCATTCCGAGTATCGCCTGCTGGCCACGCTGAACGCCCACGCCGGCGAGGCACTGAGCAAGAGCTTCCTCTACCAGAGCGTGCTGCACCGCGCGTACACGCGCCTCGACCGTGGGCTGGACGTGCACGTCTGCAACCTGCGCCGCAAGCTGGCCGCCATCGGCGCGCAGCAGGTGCAGATCCAGGCGGTGCGCGGCCAGGGCTACATCCTGGTGGACGCGGAACGCCACTGATGCGCCGTCATCCCCTGCTATGGAAGATCGCCGCGCTGCAGGTCGGCTTCTGCCTGCTGCTGACCTGGCTGATCTGGACCTGGGGCCTGTCGCTGGAGCGCAGCACCTACTTCCTGGGCGAAGCCGATCGCGACTACCTCGCGCGCTATGCCGAGCAGGCGGAAATGGTCTTCGAGCAGCACGGCGCCGAAGGTGTCGAGCGCTTCCGCCGGGAGCTGTCCGCCGCTGAAGACACTTGGGTGGCGGTGATCGGCGACCACCTGCAGAGCCTGGGCAGCACGCCACTGACGGCGGCGGAATCCAGCCACCTGACGTTCATGCGCAAGCTCGACTGGCCGATGAGCCGACGCCTGCAGGATGAGCTGCCCTACGTCAGCATCGAGTTTCCCACGCATCCCGAACGCGGCCGGCTGGTCATGCAACTGCCCGAGCGGCTGCTACCTGGCGGCCTGACACCCTGGACGCACCTGTTCAGCCACGGCGTGGTGCCGACCCTGCTGGCCGCCCTCCTCGGCCTGCTGATCTACCGCCACCTGGTGCTGCCGCTCAATCGCCTGCGCGCCCGTGCCGACGCCCTGCGCGCCGACGATCTGGACAGCGACATGCCCGGCACGCCACTGGCCAATCGCCGCGATGAGCTGGGCGAGCTGGCACTGGCCTTCGATCACATGGCCGAGCGGCTACGCCATAGCCTTGCCCAGCAGCGACTGCTGCTGCGCACCCTGTCCCACGAGCTGCGCACTCCGCTGGCACGCCTGCGCATCGCCCATGACAGCGACCTGCCGGCGGAACATCTGCGCGAGCGGCTGGACCGTGAGATCAACGATATGCAGCGCCTGCTGGAAGACACCCTCGACCTGGCGTGGATGGATACCGAGCGCCCGCAGCTCGAACGTGAGCCGGTGCTGGTGCTGTCGGTGTGGGAGGCGCTGCGCGAAGACGCCTGCTTCGAAAGTGGCTGGGAAGTCGAACGCCTGCCCTGCTCGCTGGGCACCGACTGCATCGTGCAGGTGCACCTGGACAGCTTCGCCCAGGCCATCGAGAACCTGCTGCGCAACGGTATCCGTCACTCCCCGCGCAACGGCAAGGTGCGTCTGGACGGCTGGCGCGAGGGCGGGTTCTGGCACCTGTGCGTCAGTGACGATGGCCCCGGCGTCGCCGAACCTGACCTTGAGCGCATCTTCCAGCCCTACCAGCGGCTACAGCCGTCCGAGTCCAGCGGTTTCGGCCTTGGCCTGGCCATCGCCCGGCGCGGCATCGAGCTCGCGGACGGCCGCCTGTGGGCCGAAAACGGCGCGAAGAATGGCCAGGCCGGGCTCTGCCTGCACCTGCTGCTGCCCGCAGAGCCGTCCCAACAGTCCATCGCAAGTGTTTAGAAAGTTAATGCGCTTTACTGGCAAATAGCAGTCATTATCATTTGTGATCTCTTAGTAATCGTCCTCCTCTGGAGATCACCGATGTCGTCCCGTCCGATGCAGTTCCTTCCGCCCTTCCTGCTGCTTTCCAGTTGCCTGCTGTCCTTCGCCGTACAGGCAGCCAGCGCCGATTCCGATGTCGTCGAGTTCGACAGCGAAACCATCGTCGCCACCGCCGCGGAGGAAGCCAAGCAGATGCCGGGCGTGTCGATCATCACCGCCGAGGACATCAAGAAGCGCCCGCCGGCCAGCGACCTTTCGCAGATCATCCGCACCATGCCGGGCGTCAACCTGACCGGCAACTCCACCAGCGGCCAGCGCGGCAACAACCGCCAGATCGACATCCGCGGCATGGGCCCGGAGAACACCCTGATCCTGGTGGACGGCAAGCCGGTCGCCAGTCGCAACGCCGTGCGCTACGGCTGGCGCGGCGAGCGCGACTCGCGCGGTGACACCAACTGGGTGCCGGCCGACCAGGTGGAGCGCATCGAAGTGCTGCGCGGCCCGGCGGCGGCGCGCTACGGCAATGGCGCGGCGGGCGGCGTGGTGAACATCATCACCAAGCAGGCCGGCAAGGAAACCCACGGCGACGTCACCGTCTACAGCAACTTCCCGCAGCACAGCGACGAAGGCGCCACCCAGCGCATGACCTTCGGCCTCAACGGCCCGCTGACCGACACCCTGAGCTACCGCGTCTACGGCAACGTCGCCAAGACCGACTCGGACGACTGGGACATCAACGCCGGCCACGAATCCAACCGCACCGGCAACCAGGTCGGCACCCTCCCCGCCGGCCGCGAAGGCGTGCGCAACAAGGACGTCAACGGCCTGCTCAGCTGGCACCTGACGCCCGAGCAGACCCTCGACTTCGAGGCCGGCTTCAGCCGCCAGGGCAACATCTACACCGGCGACACCCAGAACACCAACAGCAACGCCAACGTGAAGTCCATGCTCGGTCACGAGACCAACCGCATGTACCGCGAGAACTACTCGATCACCCATCGCGGCGAGTGGGACTTCGGCAGCTCCATGGCTTACCTGCAGTACGAGAAGACCCGCAACAGCCGCATCAACGAAGGCCTGGCCGGCGGCACCGAGGGTATCTTCAGCAACACCGATTTCTACACCGCCACCCTGCGCGACCTGACCGCCCACGGCGAAGTGAACCTGCCGCTGCACGCCTGGCGCGACCAGACCCTGACCCTGGGCAGCGAATGGGTGCAGCAGAAGCTCGACGACCCCAGCGCCAACACCCAGACCACCAGCGAGGGCGGCTCGGTGCCGGGCCTGGCCAGCAGCAACCGTGACACCACCTCGCAGGCACAGATCTTCTCGCTGTTCGCCGAGGACAACATCGAACTGTTGCCCGGCACCATGCTGACTCCGGGCCTGCGCTGGGACCACCACAACATCGTCGGCGACAACTTCAGCCCGTCGCTGAACCTGTCCCACGCGCTCACCGACAGCGTCACCCTGAAGGCCGGTATCGCCCGCGCCTACAAGGCGCCGAACCTGTACCAGCTCAACTCCGACTACCTGCTCTACAGCCGCGGCCAGGGTTGCTACGGCCAGAGCACCAGCTGCTACCTGCAGGGCAACGAGGACCTCAAGGCGGAAACCAGCGTCAACAAGGAGCTGGGCATCGAGTTCAACAAGGACGGCCTGATCGCCGGCCTGACCTACTTCCGCAACGACTACAAGAACAAGATCGAGTCGGGCCTGTCGCCCATCGATCAGGCCAGCGGCGGCACCGGCAGCTACGCCAACGCGGCGATCTACCAGTGGGAAAACGTGCCCAAGGCGCTGGTCGAGGGCCTGGAAGGCACCCTGACCATCCCGCTGATGGAGCAGCTGAAGTGGAGCAACAACTTCACCTACATGCTGCAATCGAAGAACAAGGAAACCGGTGACGTGCTCTCGGTGACGCCGAAGTACACCCTGAACTCCATGCTCGACTGGCAAGCCACCGACGCCCTGTCGCTGCAAGCCAGCGTCGCCTGGTACGGCAAGCAGAAGCCGAAGAAGTACGACTACCACGGCGACCGCGTCACCGGCAGCGCCAACAACCAGCTCTCGCCCTACGCCATCGCCGGGCTGAGCGGCACTTATGTGTTCACCAAGAACCTGAGCTTCACCGCCGGGGTGGACAACGTGTTCGACAAGCGCCTGTTCCGCGAGGGCAACGCCCAGGGCGTGAACGGCATCGAGGGCGCCGGCGCGGCCACCTACAACGAACCGGGCCGCACGCTGTACACCAGCCTCACCGCGTCGTTTTGATTAGAGAAAAGCCTGATGAGATTTCGCCTCCTGGCCCTGGCACTGGCATTCGCCGTGCCGGGGCTGGCAGCGCACGCCGCGCCTGCCCCCGACCAGAAAATGGACACGACCCTGCTGCAACGCAGCGACCTGGCCTACCGCTTCAGTGAACTCAAGCTGGATTCCGCCGATGGCCAGCGTCACTACCAGCTATGGATTGCCCGGCCGAACCACCCTGCTCCGGCCGCCGGCTATCCAGTGGTATGGATGCTCGATGGCAACGCCGCCGTCGGCGCACTGGACGAAAAGCTGCTCAACGACCTGAACAACGGCAAGGCGCCATTGCTGGTTGCCGTGGGTTATCAGACGCCCCTGCGCATTGACCGCGCCGGCCGCACCCGCGACTACACCCCGCCGCGCCCGCAACTGGCCGAGCAGAAGGACCCGCTCACCGGCGACCCCAGCGGCGGCGCCGATGCCTTCCTCGACCTGATGCGCGACCGCATGCTCCCGGCGGTGGCCGCCCAGGCGCCCATCGACCGTTCGCAGCAGACCCTCTGGGGTCACTCCTACGGCGGCCTGCTGACACTCCACGCGTTGCTCACCCGCCCGCAGCAGTTCAGCTTCTACGCACCGGCCAGCCCTTCGCTGTGGTGGGGTGATGGCGCCGTCCTCCAGGAGCAGGAAGGCTTTGCCCAACGCATGGCCGGGCATTCTGCGCAGCTGCTGCTGATGCGCGGCGGCAAGGAGCCCTTCAAGCCGCGCGAAGACATCACTCCCAGCGCGCCGCGCGCCGCCCAGCAATTGGTAGAAAGCGTGGGCAAAGTGCCCGGCATGCAGGCGCGGTTCCACGCCTTCGACGGCATGAGCCATGGGCAAACGCTGGAGGCTTCGCTGCGCTATCTGTTGCAGACGCGGTTTGGGCAGTGACCTGAGGCACCGGGCCAGGTTGTAGGAGCGAGCTTGCTCGCGAACAAGGACTTATCGGCGACTTCGACGCTGGGCGGTTCGCGAGCAAGCTCGCTCCTACATGAACGCCATTGATGCTCAGACTGACGCGGCAATCTGCTCCCGCAACCACCGGTGCGCCGGGTCGCGGTGCGAGCGTTCGTCCCAGAGCATCGACATCTCGTATCCCGGCACCTCCACCGGCGCCTCCACCACGCGCAGCGCCGGGTTATTGCGCACCAGCCGCGCCGGCACCATGGCCACCAGTTCGCTGCTGGCCAGCGCCGAGATAACGAAGAGGAAATGCGGCACCGACAAGGCCACGCGCCGGCTCAGGCCGACCGCCGCCAACACTTCGTCGGTCACGCCGCTGAAGCCGCCGCCATCGGGCGACACCATCACATGCTCCAACTGGCAGAACTGCGCCAGGCTCGGCTTGCGCTTCAACTTCGGGTGCCCGGCACGCCCGGCCAGCACGTAGCGCTCGGTGAACAACGTGCGCCGGCGCATGTTCGGCGGGCTGCCATCGGTAGTGTGGAACGCCAGGTCGATCTCGCCCTGCTCCGCCTGCCGGGCGATGCGCGGCGGCGACAGCTCCAGCAGGGCCAGGCGAGTGCCCGGTGCGCTGCCGCGAATAGCGCTCAAGGCCGGCAACAGAATGGTCGACTCGCCATAGTCGGTCGCGGCGATGCGCCAGGTGTTGTCCGCCAGGGCCGGATCGAAAGGCGCCGACGGCGCCACCGCCTGTTCCAGCGCCTCCAGGGCAATACGCAGAGGTTCGCGCAGGGACTCCGCCCGCGCCGTCGGGCGCATGCCGCGTGGGCCGGGCAGCAGCAGTGGGTCGTCGAAGATGTCGCGCAGCTTGGCCAGGTGCACGCTGACCGAGGGCTGGGAAAAATTCAGCTGCTCGGCGGCGCGTGTGACGTTGTGCTCGCGCAGCAGCACGTCGAGGGTCACCAGCAGATTCAGATCGAGCCTGCGCAGATTATTCATTGATATACCTGGGATACCGGATATTCATTTCAACTATACCCCGGCAATCCGCATCCTGCGCCCATCCCCTCTCACCGGATGACTCACAGGAAGGCATTCATGAACGTACTGATCGTCTACGCCCACCCCGAACCACGTTCGCTCAATGGCTCACTGAAGGACTTCGCCGTGCGCCACCTGCAGGCGGCCGGCCATGCCGTGCAGGTCTCGGACCTGTATGCGATGAACTGGAAGGCCCCGCTCGACGCTTGCGACAACCTCGACCGCGATCCCGAAGCGCGTTTCGACCCCTCGCTGGACTCCAAGCGCGCCTACGCCGCTGGCCGGCAGAGCACCGACATCGCCGCCGAACAGGAAAAGCTGCGCTGGGCCGACACCGTGATCCTGCAGTTCCCGCTCTGGTGGTTCAGCATGCCGGCAATCCTCAAGGGCTGGTTCGAGCGGGTATACGCCTATGGCTTCGCCTACGGCGTCGGCGAGCACTCCGACGCCCGCTGGGGCGACCGCTATGGCGAAGGTAACCTCGCCGGCAAACGCGCCATGCTGGTGGTCACCACCGGCGGCTGGGAATCGCACTACAGCCCGCGCGGCATCAACGGCCCGATCGATGACCTGCTCTTCCCGATCCATCACGGCATGCTGTACTACCCCGGCTTCGACGTGCTGCCGCCGTACCTGGTCTACCGCACCAGCCGTGTAGACGCCGAGCGCTACGCGCAGATCGAACGGGAATTGGGCGAGCGCCTGGAGACGCTCCAGACCACGGTTCCCATCCCCTTCCGTCGGCAGAACGGCGGCGATTACCAGATTCCCGCGTTGACCTTGCGCGATGAGATCAATCCTCAGGCAACCGGTTTTACTGCGCATCTGGATTGAGCCCCTGTTCGCGAGCAAGCTCGCTCCTACAAGGAGCTGCGCGCATGCACCTGCAGGATTTTCGTAGGGCGCATAACCTGTTCCAGGTTATTCGCCCTACAGTCTGCCAGCCTGATTATTGGGCGGGATTGCCCGCGAACCGCGCAGCCCTCAGGGCTGAACACGCGGCTCCGCCTCGAAGGCGCTGCGCAGCAACTCGACGAACTCCGGCGCCGGGGAAAATTCCACGTCGCCGATGCGACTCACCGGTACCGCCGGCGTCCAGGAGTTCATCACCACGGCACCGATCAGGCGCGGCAGGTCCTGCTGGTCGATGGCGCGGGTGACCTGGCGCACGCCCTGCCGTTCCAGTTGCCGCTGGAGGATGCCCATGGTGGTGCCGGTAAGCATTTTCGCCCGCGGCCAGACCACGGTTTCACCGTCCCAGAACGCCAGGTTCCAGATGGTCGCCTCGCTGAAGCGCCCGCGATGGTCGGTGAACACCGCATCGTCGAAGCCGGCGGCCACCGCTTCGCGCAGGTACCAGGTCTTGGCGATCTCGCCGACGTGCTTGATCTCCGGCAGCACCCGTTCGTGCCCGGCAATAGCGAGGGCCAGCGGCCCCTGCGGGCCATCCGAAGGCGGCGCGGTGCGCACCAGCAGCTCGGGGCGATGTTCAGGGCCGGCAACGGTGAATTCCCCGGCGGGCGAGTAGACCGTCGCCATCAGGGATACGTCTGCCGGCGCCTGCTCCAGCGCGGTACGCAAGGCGGCACGAATCTCCTCATCGGAGTGGCTCTGGCCGAACAGCCGCTGCGAAGCGTTGCGCAGGCGCTCCAGGTGCAGGTCCAGGCCGCGAATGCCGCCGCCACGCACCTGCATGGCGGTGAAATGCGCATAACCGGCGAAAGCCAGGGGCGCAAGGTCGTCGGCGCTGGCCGGCTGGGCATTGCGCTGGGTGATGTAGGGATGGATGGCGGCTGACATGGCGTGGCTTCCTCTGCTCGATGATCTTCAAATTCAACATCAGGTGAGATCACTATCGGCCTTTGACGAAGCCAGGAGAAACGAGTATTTCTCGACGGATCATCAAGCAGGATTTGAAGATCGATGAGTCGCCCCTTTCCCGGCATCCGCAGCCTGCGCACCTTCGAGGCGGCTGGCCGTCACCTCAACTTCACCCGCGCGGCGGAAGAAGTCGGCCTGACGCCGGCCGCGGTCAGCCACCAGATCAAGGAGCTGGAAGACCAGCTCGGCCTCGGCCTGTTCGTGCGTACCAGTCGCAGTATCCAGCTGACCCCGGCGGGCGCGTTGCTGCTCGAAGCGGCAGTCGAGTCCCTCGGCCTGCTGCACCGCGCCACCGTGCGTGCCCGACGGTTGGCGCGGACTTCGGAACAACTACGGGTCTCGTTGACAGCCCGGTTCGCCACGCACTGGCTGCTGCCGCGTCTGCCGAAATTCCGCGCACTGCATCCGGGGTTGAAGCTCAGTTTCGACGTCAGCGACGAGTTGCGGGATTTCGCCGTCGACGACATCGATCTGGCCATCCGCTTCGGCAGCGGACACTACCCCGGCCTGGTCGCGGAGCGCCTGTTCGATACCCAGATAGTGCCGGTGTGCTGCCCGAGCCTGCTCAGCGAAGGTCCACCCTTGCGCGAGCCGCGCGACCTGCAGGCCCATACCCTGTGCCATGTGGTGTGCGAGACCGAAGGCGCCGCCTGGCCGGACTGGTCGCGCTGGATGGCTGCAGCCGGCGTGGAAGAGTTCGACGCTGGCAACTGCGTGACCTTCGAGGACACCAGCCACGTGGTGCAGGCCGTGCTGGAAGGCGGCGCGGTCGGGCTGGCCGACCAGGCCATGGTCGCCCGCGAACTGGAGCAGGGCCTGCTGGTGCAGCCCTTCGAGCTGGGCGTGCGCGTCGCCCAGGACTACGCCTACAACCTGGTCTACCCGCAGGCCAGTGCAGAGGACCCGCGGGTGAAGGCCTTCCGCGACTGGGCGCTGGCCGAGCTGGTCGACTGAACTCAGTCGTTCTGCGGCACCACGCGGGCACCGGCGCCCTGCCCTTCGATGTAGACCTTGCTGCCGGGCTTGAGCTCGGCGTTCACCGGCTGGGTCACCGACACCAGCACGCCATTCTTCATCCGCACGATAATCTGCTGCGCTTCCTGGGGTTTGTCGTACTGGCGCTGCTCGGCATAGTTGCCGCCCACGCCACCGGCCAACGCGCCTGCGATCATCGCCACGTCGCGACCGGTACCGCGGCCGATTAGGCTGCCCAGCGCCACACCGCCAAGGCCACCGAGAATGGCGCCGACACCCGTGTCATGGTTGGTCTTCACTTGGGTATCGGTCACCTGCTCGACCACCCCGGTACGAATCTCCATTTCCCCCGGCCCGCCATTGCCGCTACCGCCCCCGCCGCTATCCATGGCGGCACAGGCACTGAGCCCAAGTACGAAGAAACCGATGAGGAATCCGTGGTTGATGCGACGCATGGCGATCTCCTAGGTTGGGTTGGTTGCCGACCCCGGCGGCGCGTGCCACCCAGCCTGCTGAGCATCGCTCGGATTCGGTGATTTGCCCGGGCCAGGTAGCGATTGCGACGGACGGTAGAATGTGGGCACAAGCCCAAGGACAGTCCACCAGGCGGGACTTGCCTTTGCTGCGCATTCCTGCGAAAACGCACGCCCTTCGCCACCGCAACACGAGAACACCCCATGAGCAACGAACTGCAGATCGAAGATATCGTCGTCGGCGACGGCAAGGCCGTGGTCAAGGGCGCCCTGATCACCACCCAGTACAAGGGCACCCTGGAGGACGGCACCGTCTTCGATTCGTCCTACGACAAGGGCCGCCCCTTCCAGTGCGTGATCGGCACCGGCCGGGTGATCAAGGGCTGGGACCAGGGTCTGATGGGCATGAAGGTCGGCGGCAAGCGCAAGCTCTTCGTGCCGGCGCACCTGGCCTACGGCGAGCGCCAGGTCGGCGCGCACATCCAGCCCAACTCCAACCTGCTGTTCGAGATCGAACTGCTGGAAGTCCTCACCCGCGACGATTGATCCTCATGCCTGCGCAGCTTCCACGTTGCGCCGCATGGCCAGGATCGCCGTCGGCCCCTGCGCCTTGCGGGTAAACCAGAACACCCGGCTCACGCCACGGGTGATCGCCACGTAGGCCAGACGCAGCTGCTCATCCTGCTGGGCCTGGTCATAGCTGCTGGCGAAGAAGCCCGAAGCCGCGTACAGCGCGCTACGCAGCGGATGTTTTTCCGGTGGCGCGCAGTCGTCGACGATGATCGCCACTTCCGCTTGCAGACCCTTGGCACGGTGGATGGTCATGCCCTTCACCGGCAGCTTGCGGTCCAGCTCGCCGAGGATCGTTTGCAGGGTTTCATTGCGCCGGCTGAGCAGCAGCACGGCGGTCTTCTCCCGCGATCCGCGCGTGGCGACGTGCTCGCACTGCTTGCGGATCTCATCGAGCAGAATCGGCAGGCTGTTGCGCGCATCGAAACGCTGCACCAACTTCACGCCGTGATCCCCCGCTTCCGCCGACTTGAACGCGCGGCAGGTCTTGGCCTGCTTGTTCGCCACGCCCACCAGCACCCGCTCGCCGTCACGGACCACCGGGTCAATGCTGCGGTAGTTGGTTTCCAACAGCAGCACGCGGCTCTTGCGCCGGCCCTTGCTGGGGAAATGCCGGTCGAAGTCCATGAACAGCTCCGGCGAGCTGCCGCGCCAGGCGTAGATGGACTGCCAGTCGTCACCGATGGCCATCAGGCTGACGGCTTCGCCGCGCTTGGCGAGGTCGCGGTGCAGCGCCTGCAGCCACTGCACGATCTGCGGCGATACGTCCTGGAACTCGTCGATCAGCAGGTGCTGGAACGGCGCCAGGGCTGCGGCCGGCAACGTGCCGTCACCTAGCTGGTCGGTGAGGCGCTGGAAGGCCAGGTTGAAGGTCAGCAGGCCCTGTTCCTGCAGCGCGTTTTCGAAGGCCACCCAGAACAGTTGCAGCGCTTCGACGAACTGCCGTTCGCGCGCCGGACAGCCAAGCTTCTTCGGCTGCAGCTGGGCGATGCGCAGGCCGATGCTCTCGATGAACCCGGCCTGGGCATAGAAGGCTTCGAACAGCGGCAGCGCGGTGAACTCTCCAGATAACTTGAAGGCATCCAGCGGCGCCTTGCCGATGCGCGGCGGCTTGCCATCCTCACCTGCTTCAGGCGGTGGCGGCAGCTCCAGCAGCTGATGCGCCAGGACACGGAATTCGTGCTGGTCGGCATAGCACTGCTGGTAGACCTGCTTGAGCAGCCGCTGCTGCGCCGGGCGCAGGCGTCCCGCCAGCAAGGGGTTGTCCAGTTCGTCTGCCGGAGTGCGCTCGTCCAGTTGCTCGAACCAACGAGGATTCTTCAGCGCAACTTTCGCCAGCGTGCCCATGGCCGAATGGAAGGTACGCACGCACTGCCTCGCCTGCGCCGCGTCGAAGGGATGGCCCCAGTAGCCGAGCACTTTTACCAGCTGCTCGCGCAGCTGGGCGCAGGAGGCGTTGGTGAAGGAAATCACCGTCACTCGCTCGGCCTCGATGCCCAGGTGGCACAGCATGTAGACGACGCGCAGGACCAGCGTCGTCGACTTGCCGGAGCCGGCGCCGGCGAAGATGCGGGTCAGCGGTTCGGGCGCGAGGATCATCGCCCACTGTTCGTCCGAAGGCTGGCTGATCACGCCGTGGGCGGCGGCCTGGGCCACTCGCTGGCGCATGTCCAGGGCGAGCTGCTCATCGGGCGCCTTGGCGGTGCCGTAGATGCCGGCTACGGCAGGAGCGCGCGGGCGCCTGGGCGCGGGCCCCTCGCCATCCTGCTTGGTTTTTGCCGTGCGCTTGGCAGGTGCCTTGGCTTTGCCCTTGGCCTTGCCGCGTCCACGGGGCTGCGGCTGCGCCGCTTCGCGTTCGGTGCGCAGGTATTCGGTGGTACGGGGGAAATAACGCGCCAGGGCCTCGGCGAGCAGGCGTTTGTAGCGTTCGACAGCAGACTCCATGGGCCCCACCAGATCAATTACAGCGTTGAATCATAAGCGCTTTCGGACAGTGACAGGCAAGTGATCGGGCGGTTCCGCAAGGTCTTGGAAAATTGATAACCATTAGCGATTGGATTAGAGTCGGGCTCCCGCTTTTTCCGGCCTTGCCGCCCTGATGGATGACCCCATGTTCGAACTGGAAAATGTCAGTTTCAGCGTCCCCGGTCGCACCCTTCTGCAACCGCTGAGCCTGCAACTGGCCGACGGCAACATGATCGGCCTGATCGGCCACAACGGTTCGGGCAAGTCCACGCTGCTCAAACTGCTGGCCCGCCAGCAGCAGGCCAGCAGCGGCAGCATCCGCCTGGACGGCAAGCCGCTGCAGGACTGGGGCAACCGCGACTTCGCGCGCCAGGTAGCCTACCTGCCACAACAGCTGCCGCAGACCGACGGCCTGACCGTGCGCGAACTGGTCGCTTTCGGCCGTTATCCGTGGCATGGCGCGCTGGGTCGCGTGACCGGCGAAGACCGCAAGCAGATCGACCGCGCGCTGGAGCTGACCGACACCCAGGCCTTCGCCGACCGCCCGGTGGACCTGCTTTCCGGCGGCGAACGCCAACGCGTCTGGCTGGCCATGCTGCTGGCGCAGAACAGCCGCTACCTGCTGCTGGACGAACCGACCTCGGCGCTGGATATCGCCCACCAGGTCGAAGTGCTCTCACGCGTCCACGAACTGAGCCGCGAGCTGGGCCTGGGCGTGCTGGTGGTGCTGCACGACATCAACATGGCGGCGCGTTACTGCGACCACCTGATCGCCCTGCACGGCGGCCGCCTGCTGGCCCAGGGCTCGCCCGCCGAGCTGATGCGCGGGGACACGCTGGAGGATATCTACGGCATACCCATGGGCGTGCTGAGCAATCCGGTGGATGGCTCGCCGATCAGTTATCTGCGCTGACGTGTAGGACTCCGTCCGCGATGGCTTTTGGTATGGCGTTTCTGCGCCGCTTCGGTGTGTTCGGAGGGATTTTGTTTCGCCCCCTCGGGCGAGTCCCTTTTGTCAAACGCCACAAAAGGAACCAAAAAGTCTCGCCCCTCCATCCGGTTTTTCGCTCAGGCGAAAA
>NZ_LZDG02000085.1:0-286 GCF_001672555.2 Pseudomonas sp. AU11447
GTCGATCACCTCGCCGGAAGATCAACCCACCGGCGAAGTCAGCGTCAACGCCACCGACGAAGCCGGCAACACCGGTGCTTCGGTGACCGAGAGCTATACCGATACCACCGCGCCGGATGCGCCGAGCGTCACCGTCACTGCCAATGCTGACGGCGGCCTGACCGTCACTGGCACGGCAGAGGCGGGTAGCACCGTTACCGTTACCTTCCCGGATGGCTCTACCGGTACTGCCACCGCCGGCAGCGATGGCAGCTACAGCGTCACCACCACCGTTCCGCAAACCACC
>NZ_LZDG02000086.1:0-11760 GCF_001672555.2 Pseudomonas sp. AU11447
CCCGCCGCTGTATTCCCCGCAAACCGCCGCTGCCGTGCCGCGCGCGCCGATGGCCGTCCCCGCACCCGTCGTGCGCCCGTCCGCCACGGCTGCGCCCCGTCCTGCCGCCGCTCCCGCCCGCAGCGCCGCTCCGGCCCCGGTTGCCGCGTCGCGCCGCCTGGAAGGCAACGAATATCGCACCGGCAAGAATGACACCCTCTGGGACATCGCTGCCCGTGCGCGCCCGGACGGCAGCGTATCCGTCCAGCAGACCATGCTGGCGATCCAGGATCTCAATCCCGACGCCTTCCTCGGTGGCAACATCAACCGCCTGAAGAGTGGCCAGGTGCTGCGCCTGCCCGATGCGGAGCAGATCAAGGCCCGCACCCAGCCGACCGCCGAGACCGAAGTCAAACAGCAGTACACCGCCTGGCGCGAGGGCCGCAGCCTGCCCACCGGCGGTACCCGTCAGCTGGACGCCACTCCTCGCGCCAATGCCGGTAACGCTCCGGCCCAGGCCGAGACCAAGGACAGCCTGCGCCTGCTCTCCGGCGAGAACGGCAAGGCCAAGGGTGGCGACAAGGGCAGCAAGGATGGTCAGGCCGTCGCCGACAAGCTGGCCGTCACCAAGGAAAGTCTCGACAGCACCCGTCGCGAGAATGACGAGCTGAGCAGTCGCATGACCGACCTGCAGAGCCAGATGGACAAGCTGCAGAAGCTGATTGCGCTGAAGGATGCGCAGCTGGCGAAGCTGCAGAACGAATTGGGCAATGACAAGAGTGCCGCCAACGGCGCCGCTGTCGTGCCGGCTCCGGTGCCGGGCGCCGAACCGTCTGCTCAGCCCGCAACTCCGCCGGCTCCGGCGGTTGCAGAACAACCGGTCGCCCCGGCTCCCGCTGGCGACGCAGGCACTCCGCCAGCCCCGGCCGCCGAGGCCCAGCCGCAACCCGCACCGACGCCCGCTCCGGTCGCCCCTGCACCCGAAGCGCAGAAGCCCAAGCCGGCGCCTGCTCCGGTGGCTGCTCCGGTTGAGCAGGCCCAGACCAGCATCGTCGACGAGATCCTCGCCAATCCGATCTGGCTGGGTGCCATTGCCGGTAGCGCGCTGCTCGCCCTGCTGGTCCTGCTGATGATCATTTCCCGCCGTCGCGCCGCCAAGGAGCAGGAAAGCCTCGCTGCCTACGCCGGTGACGACGAGCCGCACCTGGACGATGACCTGGCTCTCGCCGGCAGCGAGCTGGATACCCTCGATGTGCCGCAGGCCGCCGAAGTCGCTGCCCCGACACAAGCTGCGCCCGAGCGCGTTGCCGCGCAGACCAGCGATGCGCTGGGCGAGGCGGACATCTACATCGCCTACGGCCGCTTCAACCAGGCTGCCGAACTGCTGCAGGGCGCCATCTACGATGAGCCGCAGCGCGCCGACCTGCGCCTGAAGCTGATGGAGGTCTATGCCGAGATCGGTGATCGAGAAGGCTTCGCCCGCCAGGAAAACGAGCTGCGCGAGATCGGCGGTGCCGAACCGCAAGTGGAACAACTGAAATCCCGCTACCCGGGCATGGTCACCCTGGCAGCAGTGGGTGGTGGCCTGGCCGCAGCGGCGGCGGCTTCCGACGATGATCTCGACGGATTCAGCCTGGACGACTTCAGCATCGATTCCCCGGCTGCCGCCGCAGAGCCCGCTGCGCAGCCCCATGGTGGCCTGGACGATGCCTTCGACCTGGCGCTCGACGACCTTGACCTGGGCGAAGACAAACCTGCCGCTCCGGCCGCCCAGCAGAACGACGATCTGTCCTTCGGCAGTTTCGACCTGGATGACGACCTGAGCCTGGGCGGTTCGCCGGCCCAGGCGCAGAGCGCCAAGGCCGAGGACGACTTCGCCTTCGACCTGGACCTGCCGGAGGAGTCGGCTGCCAAGGTCGAGGCTCCGTCGCTGGCGGACGATCTGGGCGACTTCTCCCTGGACCTGGACAAGGATCTGGAGAAAGACACCCATGCTACCCTGGCATCGGCGGAAGACGACTTCCTGCTGGGCCTGGACGACGACACCGCTTCGCTGTCCGGCGTGAGCCCCGAGGAGTTCAGCCTGGATATCGACAGCAAGGCGCCGCAGGCCGACGACCTGCCGGACGACTTCGACCTGTCCCTGGCGGATGACGAACCGGCGCCGGCCAAGGCCGATGACAGTTTCGCCGCACAGCTGGACGAGGTCAGCGCCGAACTGGATCGCCTGTCGTCGCAGAACGACGAGCCGCAGGCTCCCGTTGCCGCGCCGCTGGCCGAAGACAGCTTCGCCGCCAGCGACCTCGACCTGCCGGGCGAGGGTGCCGATGACGAAGACGATTTCGACTTCCTCTCCGGCGCCGACGAAGCGGCCACCAAGCTCGACCTGGCGCGTGCCTACATCGACATGGGCGACACTGAAGGCGCCCGCGACATCCTCGATGAGGTGCTCACCGAGGGTAACGACAACCAGCAGCAGGAAGCTCGCGAACTGCTCGGGCGTATCGCCTGAGCCGGAAGGCTCCAGATAGATGATTGAAGCAGTACCCTCAGCGGCGGCCGAATCGGCCGCCGTTGGCGTTTCCAGGATTGCCCTGGGCGTCGAATTCAAAGGCTCGCGCTATCGCGGCTGGCAGCGCCAGGAAAATGGTGTGCCGACCGTGCAGGGCGCGCTGGAAAAAGCTCTGTCCCGGGTGGCGGATCACCCGGTCTCGCTGATGTGTGCTGGCCGTACCGATGCGCTGGTGCACGCGAGCGGGCAGGTGGTGCATTTCGATACCACCGCCGAGCGCTCGCTCATCGCCTGGGTCATGGGCACCAATGCCAACCTGCCCAACGATATCAGCGTGACCTGGGCCAAGGTGATGCCGGCACATTTCCATGCGCGCTTCACCGCTATGGCAAGGCGCTACCGCTATGTGATCTACAACGACCAGATCCGCCCGGCACACATGGCCGAGGAAGTCACCTGGAACCACCGTCCGCTGGATGTCTCGCGCATGCGCGAGGCAGCCAAGGCGCTGGTCGGCACCCACGACTTCACCTCGTTCCGCGCGGTGCAGTGCCAGGCCAAGTCGGCGATCAAGACCGTGCATCACCTGGAGGTGATCGAGCACGGGCGCTTCATCGTGCTGGATGTCCGCGCCAACGCCTTCCTGCATCACATGGTGCGTAATTTTGCCGGCATGCTGATGACTATTGGCGCCGGCGAGCGCCCGGTGGAGTGGGCAGCTGAGGCACTGGCTGCGCGCGACCGGCGCGCCAGCGGCATCACCGCGCATCCGTACGGACTGTACCTGGTGAGTGTGGAATACCCGGAAGAGTTCGTGTTGCCCGAGCGCTATCTGGGGCCACATTTCCTTTCAAGTTTGCCGGATGTCGTTGGCTGACGTTGCCAGGGTCATTTGCTACCATCGATCGATCACTTGCCTGAAGGTTGCTGCATCTTGTCTGCCGTTCGCATCAAAATCTGCGGTATTACCCGAGTCGAGGATGCCCTGGCAGCCGCCGAGGCGGGCGCTGACGCCATCGGCCTGGTGTTCTACGCCAGGAGTCCGCGTGCGGTGAGCATCCAGCAGGCGAGGGCAATCGTTGCGGCGTTGCCGCCCTTCGTCAGCACCGTCGGCCTGTTCGTCGATGCCAGCCGTTGCGAATTGGGGGAAATCCTCGACGCGGTGCCGTTGGACGTACTGCAGTTCCACGGCGACGAAACGCCCGAAGCCTGCTCTGGCTGGCACAAGCGTTATCTCAAGGCCCTGCGGGTAAAGCCGGGCGACGACGTGGCGGCGCAGATCGCCAACTATCCACAGGCCAGTGGTTTCCTCCTCGATACCTACGTGGAGGGCGTCCCTGGTGGAACCGGGCAGGCTTTCGACTGGTCCCTGGTGCCGAAGGATGTGGGGCGCCCACTGATCCTGGCGGGTGGCCTGACGGTTGCCAATGTGGCCGAGGCCATCGCCCAGGTGCGGCCATACGCCGTGGATGTGAGCGGCGGGGTGGAGGCGAGCAAGGGGATCAAGGATGCGCAGAAGATCCGCGATTTCATCGCCCAGTGTCGGTCGGTGGCTTGACGCGGAATCTTCATGTGACGACGAGCGGCCCGCCGCCGTCCACTACCCAATCGCTGCACGGCAGCGTTGGGACTCGTTGGCGGCCACCGTCGGCGACCCAGTGGTGTATTCATGGCGACGCCTCGGCGGCGCCTTTGTTTGCGAGGGGTTCCGGCCTTGAGGTCGGTTCCGCGACGATGAATTTGCTCAGGGGCAGGCGTAGTGCATCGCACCGCGCCCCTGCACTGGAGATGTAAGCATGAGCAACTGGCTGGTAGACAAGCTGATCCCTTCCATCATGCGTTCCGAGGCTAAGAAGAGCTCGGTACCGGAAGGCCTGTGGCACAAGTGCCCGTCCTGCGAAGCGGTGTTGTACCGTCCGGAGCTGGAAAAGACCCTCGATGTCTGCCCCAAGTGCGATCACCACATGCGTATCGGCGCGCGCGCGCGCATCGACATCTTCCTCGATGAGGAAGGTCGCGAGGAGCTGGGTGCCGAGCTGGAGCCGGTGGACCGCCTGAAATTCCGCGACAGCAAGAAGTACAAGGACCGCCTGACTGCTGCGCAGAAGGATACCGGCGAGAAGGACGCGCTGATCTCCATGAGCGGCAAGCTGATGGGCATGCCGGTGGTGGTCAGTGCCTTCGAGTTCTCCTTCATGGGCGGCTCCATGGGCTCCGTCGTCGGCGAGCGCTTCGTGCGCGCCGCCAACTACGCACTGGAAAACCGCTGCCCGATGATCTGCTTCTCCGCCTCGGGTGGCGCGCGCATGCAGGAAGCGCTGATCTCCCTGATGCAGATGGCCAAGACTTCCGCCGCGCTGGCCCGCCTGCGCGAAGAGGGCATCCCGTTCATCTCCGTGCTGACCGACCCGGTTTACGGCGGTGTTTCCGCCAGCCTGGCGATGCTCGGCGACGTGATCGTCGGCGAGCCGCGCGCCCTGATCGGCTTTGCCGGTCCGCGCGTGATCGAGCAGACCGTGCGCGAGAAGCTGCCCGAAGGCTTCCAGCGTAGCGAGTTCCTGCTGGAGCACGGCGCCATCGACATGATCGTTCACCGTGCCGAGCTGCGTCCGCGCCTGGCCAAGGTGCTCGCCAAGTTCACCCACACTCCAAGTACCGCACTCGCAGGATGACCCAACGTACCCTTGCCGACTGGCTCAGCTACCTCGAACAACTCCACCCCACGGCAATCGACATGGGGCTGGACCGCTCCCGTGAAGTAGCCGGCCGGCTTGGCCTGGGGCGCCCTGCGCCGCGCGTGGTGACCGTCACCGGTACCAACGGCAAGGGTTCCACCTGCGCCTTCCTCGCCGCCATGCTCGGCGAGCAGGGCCAGCGGGTCGGCGTGTACAGCTCACCGCATCTGCTGCGTTACAACGAGCGCGTGCTCATCGATGGCGCCGAAGCCAGCGATGAAGCGCTGTGCGAAGCCTTCGCCGCCGTCGAGGCGGCGCGCGGCGAAATCTCCCTGACCTACTTCGAGATGGGCACTCTCGCGGCCTTCTGGCTGTTCGAGCGCGCCAACCTCGATGCCGTGGTCCTGGAAGTCGGCCTGGGCGGCCGCCTGGATGCGGTCAACCTGATCGACTCCGATGTTGCCGTGGTCACCAGCATCGGCATCGACCATGCCGACTGGCTGGGCGATACCCGCGAAAGCGTGGCCTTCGAGAAAGCCGGCATCTTCCGCACCGGCAAGCCTGCCGTGTGTGGCGACCTGGAACCGCCGGCGCCGATCCTGGAGCAGGCTCGCCAGCTGGGCTCGCCGCTGGTCCTTCGTGGTCGCGATTTCGACCTGGCGATGGGCGAGGACGATTGGCACTGGCGTGGCCGCTCCGCTTCGGGTGAAGCGCTGAGCCTGCACAACCTGCCGCTGCTCGACCTGCCGATGGAGAACGCGGCGCTGGCGCTGCAGGTCTATGCCTTGCTGGACCTGCCATGGCAGCCCGACTCACTGGCCGCCGCGCTGCTACGTACCCGGGTCACCGGGCGCCTGGATCGGCGCACCGTGCAGTGGCACGGCGAGGAGCGACACTTGCTGCTCGACGTCGGGCATAATCCGCACGCCTCGCAATACCTGGCCAGTCGCCTGCGCGCGACGCCGCCCAAGGGCGTGCGCCACGCGGTATTTGGCCTGCTGGCGGACAAGGATCTCGACGGCGTACTGGAACCCGTGCTCGGCTTGGTGCAGGATTGGGCCGTCGCACCGTTGCCCACCGGTCGCAGCCGTCCGGCGCAGGAGCTGGAGGCAGCACTACAGGCGCGCGGGGCGCAGGTCAGTTGTCATGGCGATATCGCCGCGGCGCTGGTAGCGCAGTGCGATGCAGCAAGCACCGATGACGAGATTCTGGTGTTCGGTTCGTTCTACAGCGTGGCGGATGCCCTGGAGTGGCTCGCCAAGGCTGCTCAATAAGAGACCAAAGGGGAGTTGTTGCATGGCGTTGCTCGATAAGGGGCTCAAGCAGCGGGTAGTCGGAGCGCTGGTGCTGCTGGCGCTGGCGGTGATCTTCCTGCCGATGCTGTTCTCCCGCGAGGATGAAGTACGCCAGGTCGTGGTCGAGGCGCCGGTGATGCCCAAGCCGCCGGCCATGCCGACGGTCGAGGTGCAGCCCACCGAGGTTCCCGAGCCGCAGGCCGATGACGCCGACAACGGTGTACCGCCTGCCGATACGGCGGCTGCGCAGGCGCCTTCCGCACCGATCGCCAGCTTGCCAGTCCAGCAGTCCCAGCCCGCCCAGCCCAAGGCTCCGGCTCCGCAGCCAGTTGCGCCCAAGCCTGCTGCGCCCGCTCAGCAGCCCGCCCAGGCCAGTGCCGCTTCGGCCGCGCCGGCGCAACAGCCGGCCCAGCGCCTGGACAGCAACAACCTGCCGGTGAGCTGGTCGGTACAGCTGGCCAGCCTGTCCAACCGCGCCCGCGCCGACGAACTGCAGAAGTCCCTGCGCAGCCAGGGCTATAACGCCTACGTGCGCAGCTTCGATGGCATGAACCGGGTGTTCGTCGGTCCGGTGGTCGAGCGCGCCGAGGCGGACCGCCTGCGCGATCAGCTCGGCAAGCAGCAGAAGCTCAATGGCTTCGTGGTGCGTTTCCAGCCTGAACGTGGCTGAGTTGGTTCGTTAGCTTCTCTCAATCAGCCCCATGGCAAACTGGGGCTCTTCTAATTCGAAGGCCTCTGCTAAAATGCGGGGCCTTTCCGTTTCTGGGCCGCAACGTGGCATTTACCTGGGTCGATTGGACGATGATCGGCATCATCGTCATTTCCAGCCTGATCAGCTTGAGCCGTGGTTTCGTCAAGGAAGCCCTGTCGCTGGTCACCTGGATCGTAGCCGGTGCGGTCGCCTGGATGTTCGGCGGCGCGCTGGCCGAGCATCTCGCACCCTATATTCAGCTGCCCTCGGGACGCGTCATCGCCGCTTGCGCTCTTCTGTTCGTCGTCACGCTGTTGCTGGGCGCACTCGTCAATTTCCTCATCAGCGAGCTGGTGCGGGTGACCGGCATGTCCGGCACCGACCGAGTGCTCGGCATGGTGTTCGGCGGCGCCCGAGGCGTGCTGCTGGTGGTTCTGCTGGTGGGCCTGCTGAGCCTTGCACCGGTGCAACAGGATCCGTGGTGGCAGCAATCGGTGCTGATGCCGCATTTCCTGATGGTCGCCGACTGGTCGAAGAACTTCATCCTGACTTTTGCCGGGCAGTGGATGTCCGGCATGACCATCACTCCGCCATCGGGAGTGGGGTCTTTGCTGCCGGCCCAATGACGGGCGGGCAGAGGCGACGGGTAGCCGTCGCCGCTATGGCAGGTCCGGTGGATACTGCCGAATACGGAATTGTTTTAGCCTGAACACCAACTAGGGGTTGCGTCGCATGTGTGGCATCGTCGGTATCGTGGGCAAGTCGAACGTCAATCAGGCGCTGTATGACGCCCTCACCGTTCTCCAGCATCGTGGCCAGGACGCTGCGGGGATCGTCACCTGTCAGGACGACCGTCTGTACCTGCGCAAGGACAACGGCCTGGTCCGTGACGTCTTCCAGCAGCGCCACATGCAGCGCCTGGTCGGCAAGATCGGCATCGGCCACGTGCGCTACCCCACTGCGGGCAGCTCCAGTTCCGCCGAGGCCCAGCCGTTCTACGTCAACTCGCCGTACGGCATCACCCTGGCGCACAACGGCAACCTGACCAACGTCGAGCAGCTGGCCAAGGAAATCTACGAGTCCGACCTGCGCCACGTGAACACCAACTCCGACTCGGAAGTGCTGCTCAACGTGTTCGCCCATGAGCTGGCGGTGCGCAACAAGCTGCAGCCCACCGAGGAAGACGTCTTCGCCGCCGTTGCCGGCGTGCATGCGCGTTGCGTTGGCGGCTATGCCGTGGTGGCGATGATCACCGGCCACGGCGTCGTCGGTTTCCGCGATCCGCATGCCATCCGCCCGATCGTCTTCGGCCAGCGCCACACCGAAAACGGCGTGGAATACATGATCGCGTCGGAAAGCGTGGCGCTGGACGTCCTCGGCTTCACCCTGATCCGCGATCTCGCGCCGGGCGAAGCGGTATACATCACCGAGGAAGGCAAGCTCTATACCCGCCAGTGCGCGGCCAACCCGCAGTACTCGCCGTGCATCTTCGAGCACGTCTACCTGGCACGTCCGGACTCCATCATCGATGGCATCTCGGTCTACAAGGCACGCCTGCGCATGGGCGAGAAGCTGGCCGACAAGATCCTTCGCGAGCGTCCGGACCACGACATCGACGTGGTTATCCCGATCCCGGATACCAGCCGCACTGCCGCACTGGAACTGGCCAACCGCCTGGGCGTGAAGTTCCGCGAAGGCTTCGTGAAGAACCGCTACATCGGCCGTACCTTCATCATGCCCGGCCAGGCCGCGCGCAAGAAATCGGTGCGCCAGAAGCTCAATGCCATCGAGCTGGAATTCCGCGGCAAGAACGTGATGCTGGTGGACGACTCCATCGTGCGCGGCACCACCTGCAAGCAGATCATCCAGATGGCCCGCGAGGCCGGCGCGAAGAATGTCTACTTCTGCTCCGCCGCTCCCGCCGTACGCTACCCCAACGTCTACGGCATCGACATGCCGAGCGCCCACGAACTGATCGCGCACAACCGCAGCACCGAGGAAGTCGGCGAGCTGATCGGCGCTGATTGGCTGGTGTACCAGGACCTGCCGGACCTGATCGAATCCACCGAGGGCGGCAAGATCAAGATCGAGCACTTCGACTGTGCCGTGTTCAACGGCGAGTACGTTACCGGCGACGTCGACGAGGCCTATCTGAACAAGATCGAGCAGGCGCGCAACGATGCGACCAAGACCAAGGTCGCCGCAGTCAGCGCCATCATCGATCTGTATAACGACTAAGGAGAGCAGGCATGGCTCAGGATTGGGAAGCCGGCCGGCTGGACAGCGACCTCGAGGGTGTAGGTTTCGACACCCTGGCGGTGCGTGCCGGCCAGCGCCGCACCCCGGAAGGTGAGCATGGCGAGGGCCTGTTCACCACTTCCAGCTACGTGTTCCGCAGCGCCGCCGACGCGGCCGCGCGTTTTGCCGGCGAAGTGCCGGGCAACGTCTATTCGCGCTACACCAACCCCACGGTGCGTACCTTCGAGGAGCGCATCGCTGCGCTGGAAGGCGCCGAGCAGGCGGTGGCGACGTCCACCGGCATGTCGGCGATCCTCTCCCTGGTGATGAGCCTGTGCAGTGCCGGCGACCACGTGCTGGTCTCGCGCAGCGTGTTCGGCTCGACCATCAGCCTGTTCGAGAAGTACTTCAAGCGTTTCGGCATCGAGGTGGACTACCCGCCGCTGAGCGACCTGAAAGCCTGGGAGGCGGCGTGCAAGCCGAACACCAAGCTGTTCTTCGTCGAATCGCCGTCCAACCCGTTGGCCGAGTTGGTGGACATCGCCGCGCTGGCCGAGATCGCGCATGCCAAGGGAGCGCTGCTGGCGGTGGACAACTGCTTCTGCACCCCGGCGTTGCAGCAACCGCTGAAACTGGGCGCGGATGTGGTGATCCACTCGGCGACCAAGTACATCGACGGCCAGGGCCGCACCATGGGCGGCGTGGTGGCTGGTCGCCGCGCGCAGATGGAGCCCGTCGTCGGTTTCCTGCGCACCGCCGGCCCGACCCTCAGCCCGTTCAACGCCTGGATCTTCATCAAGGGCCTGGAAACACTGCGTGTGCGCATGCAGGCCCACAGTGCCTCGGCCCAGCAAGTCGCCGAATGGCTGGAGCAACAGCCGGGCGTCGAGCGCGTCTACTACTCCGGCCTGCCCAGTCATCCGCAGCATGAGCTGGCCAAGCGTCAGCAGAAGGGCTTCGGCGCGGTGGTGAGCTTCGAGGTGAAAGGTGGCAAGGACGCGGCGTGGCGCTGCATCGACGCTACCCGGATGATCTCCATCACCACCAACCTGGGCGACACCAAGACCACCATCGCCCACCCGGCTACCACCTCCCACGGTCGCCTTTCGCCGGCCGAGCGCGAGAACGCCGGCATCCGCGACAACCTGATCCGCGTTGCCGTTGGCCTGGAGGATGTCGACGACATCAAGGCCGATCTGGCGCGAGGCCTGGCGGCACTGTGAGCATGGCTGACATCCTCGGCAACGGGCGTGTCGTCCTGGTCACCGGGGCGGCGCACGGCATCGGCCTGGGCATAGCCGCCTGGCTGGTCGCCGAGGGCTGGCAGGTGGTGCTGGCGGATATCGATCGTGAGCGCGGGCCGAAAGTGGCCGCAGCGCTCGGCGAGCGCGCCAGCTTCATCGCCCTGGACGTGGCCAATGAAGGGCAGGTTGCAGCAGCGGTGGCCGAGTTGATCGGCCTGTTCGGTCGTCTCGACGCGCTGGTGAGCAATGCCGCTATCGCGCGGCCACATAATACGGCGCTCGAAAGCCTGGGCCTGAACGAGTGGAACCGCACGCTGGCGGTGAATCTCACGGGGCCGATGCTGCTGGCCAAGCACTGTGCGCCCTATCTGCGTGGGCACAGCGGTGTCATCGTTAACATCGCTTCCACCCGCGCGCACCAGTCCGAGCCGAATTCCGAAGCCTATGCGGCGAGCAAGGGCGGGTTGCTGTCGCTGACCCACGCCCTGGCCAGCAGCCTGGGTCCGGAGATTCGCGTCAATGCGATTTCCCCCGGCTGGATCGACGCTCGCGACCTGCGCGAGCGCGAAGCCGAGCCTCTGACCGAGCTGGACCATGATCAGCATCTGGTCGGCCGCGTCGGTACGGTGGAAGACATCGCCGCGGCAGTGTCCTGGCTGGTCAATGGCGATGCCGGTTTCGTCACCGGCCAGGAGCTGGTGATCGACGGCGGCATGACGCGCAAGATGATCTATCTCGATTGAGTGTCGGGTGTGGAAGAGGAGGGCGGCCTGCGGGTCGCCCTTTTTCTTTTGTGGCTCTCCGACTCCGAGCGAGGGCTGTTCGCGAGCAAGCCCGCTCCTACAGAGTCAACCTCGCGAGCGCTCTTGTAGGAGCGAGCTTGCGCACGAACCTGGAGCCGCGCCGGGGGCGCTAACCGCACGCCGAACTTTTTTTGCGGAAAATGAAAAAAAGTTCAATCAGGGCATTGACTTAGGATTCGTCGGCTGTAGAATGCGCCCCACTTCGAGACGAAGGGTGATTAGCTCAGCCGGGAGAGCATCTGCCTTACAAGCAGAGGGTCGGCGGTTCGATCCCGTCATCACCCACCACTCGAGGTCCGAAGCAGCGGTAGTTCAGTCGGTTA
>NZ_LZDG02000087.1:0-42329 GCF_001672555.2 Pseudomonas sp. AU11447
TCCAGGCATCCGACGGCCACAACCTGGAGCGCCAGCTGGAAGTCGCCGCCGACGCGCTGCGCCTGCCGCCGTGGGACGCGAAGATCGAACACCTCTCCGGTGGTGAAAAACGCCGCGTCGCTCTCTGTCGCCTGCTGCTGTCCGCCCCGGACATGCTGCTGCTGGACGAACCGACCAACCACCTGGACGCCGATTCCGTCGCCTGGCTGGAACACTTCCTCCACGACTTCCCGGGCACCGTGGTAGCGATCACCCACGACCGTTACTTCCTCGATAACGTCGCCGGCTGGATCCTCGAACTGGACCGTGGCCACGGCATCCCGTTCGAAGGCAACTACTCCGGCTGGCTGGAATCCAAGGCCAACCGCCTGGCCCAGGAAGCCAAGCAGGAAGCCTCCCACGCCAAGGCCATGAAGGCCGAACTGGAGTGGGTGCGCCAGGGCGCCAAAGCTCGTCAGTCCAAGTCCAAGGCGCGCCTGCAGCGCTTCGAGGAACTGCAATCGCAGGAGTTCCAGAAGCGCAGCGAGACCAACGAGATCTACATCCCGGCCGGTCCGCGCCTGGGTGACAAGGTCATCGAGCTGCACAACGTCACCAAGGGCTACGGTGAGCGCGTGCTGATCGACAACCTGTCGCTGGCCATTCCCAAGGGCGCCATCGTCGGCGTGATCGGCGGCAACGGCGCGGGTAAATCCACCCTGTTCCGCATGCTGACCGGCAAGGAGCAACCGGACTCGGGCACCATCGAGATCGGCGAAACCGTGCAGATCGCCAGCGTCGACCAGAGCCGTGAAATCCTCGAAGGCAACAAGACCGTGTGGGAACAGGTGTCCGACGGCTTCGAGCAGATCAAGATCGGCAACTACGAAGTCCCGTCGCGCAGCTATGTCGGCCGCTTCAACTTCAAGGGCGGCGACCAGCAGAAGTTCGTCAAGGACCTCTCCGGTGGTGAGCGCGGCCGCCTGCACCTGGCCCTGACCCTGAAGCAGGGCGGCAACGTGCTGCTGCTCGACGAACCGTCCAACGACCTCGACGTGGAAACCCTGCGTGCGCTGGAAGAAGCGCTGCTGGACTTCCCCGGCGCCGCCATCGTGATTTCCCACGATCGCTGGTTCCTGGACCGCATCGCGACCCACATCCTCTCCTACGAGGACGACGGCAAGGTGACCTTCTTCGAAGGCAACTACACCGAGTTCGAAGCCGATCGCAAGAAGCGCCTGGGCGACGCGGCCTCGCAGCCGCACCGCGTGCGCTACAAGAAGCTGGCGTAAGCCACTTCGCCATGAAAACGGGGCCTTCGGGCCCCGTTTTCATTTCCGTGCCTTATTCAGCGACTGCGCTTGAGATCGTCCAGGGTGCGCCGCTGCTCCTCCAGTTGGCGCTGCAGTGTGTCGATTTGCCGCGCCTGGTCCTGCAGCGTGCGCTGCTGTTCTTCCAGCTGCCGCGACATGCGTTGCAGGTCGTCGGTGCTGAAGTTCGACTTGTGGATCACTTCGCTATCGAATGTATCCGCGACCACCAGTGCACCGGACTCGGTGAAGTTGCCCAGTTTCATGGCGGCGTGGGCGGGCAGGGCGAGGGCACAGGTGAGAGCGGCGAGGAGCACGATCGAGCGTATGTGCATCGGGAGCATCCTGAGAGGGTTGCGTTGTTTGAATGCAACTGTCTATTGATTTTGTATACAAAAATCTGGTTTTCTGCTGGTCCGGCAGAAGTGGGATTTATATTTTTGCACCATAAAGATTCATAAAAGCGTCACGCTGCACTATCTGAGTGCGACGTGGGTTGTTAGAGTCTGCCGGCAAAAAGCATCACATAACCAGAAAAGTACCGGTGTAGACATGACGCAATCCGTTGACTCGTTCCTCGAGCGCCTCAAGCGGCGCGACCCCGATCAGCCCGAATTCCACCAGGCGGTGGAAGAGGTGCTGCGCTCCCTCTGGCCCTTCCTCGAAGCCAACCCGCACTACCTGCAGGCCGGCATCGTCGAACGCATCGTCGAGCCCGAACGCGCGATCCTGTTCCGCGTGCCGTGGGTGGACGACGCCGGGCGAGTGCGGGTCAACCGCGGTTTCCGCATCCAGATGAGCAGCGCCATCGGCCCATACAAGGGCGGCCTGCGCTTCCACCCTTCGGTCAATCTCGGCGTACTGAAGTTCCTGGCCTTCGAGCAGGTGTTCAAGAACTCCCTGACCTCGCTGCCCATGGGCGGTGGCAAGGGCGGTTCGGACTTCGATCCCAAGGGCAAGAGCGACGCCGAAGTCATGCGCTTCTGCCAGTCGTTCATGAGTGAGCTGTTCCGCCACGTCGGCGCGGACCTCGACGTGCCGGCCGGTGACATCGGCGTCGGTGCCCGCGAAATCGGTTACCTGTTCGGCCAGTACAAGCGCCTGTCCAACGAGTTCACCTCGGTGCTGACCGGCAAGGGCATGTCCTACGGCGGCAGCCTGATCCGCCCGGAAGCCACCGGCTATGGCTGTGTGTACTTCGCCCAGGAAATGCTCAAGGCCCGCGCGAGCGGCTTCGACGGCCAGCGCGTGGCCATCTCCGGTTCCGGCAACGTGGCCCAGTACGCCGCGCAGAAGGTCATGGAGCTGGGCGGCAAGGTGATCTCGCTGTCCGATTCCGAAGGCACGCTGTTCTTTGAAGCTGGCCTGACCCTGGAGCAGTGGGAAGAAGTCATGGAGCTGAAGAACGTCCGTCGCGGCCGCCTCAGCGAGATGGCCGGCCCCGGCCTGCGCTTCATTGCCGGTGAACGTCCGTGGTCGCTCGCCTGCGACATCGCGCTGCCCTGCGCCACCCAGAACGAGCTGGACGCCAACGACGCGCGCACCCTGCTGGCCAACGGCTGCATCTGCGTGGCCGAAGGCGCGAACATGCCGTCGACCCTGGAGGCTGTGGATATCTTCCTCGAGGCCGGCATCCTCTACGCACCGGGCAAGGCCTCCAACGCCGGCGGCGTCGCCACCAGCGGCCTGGAGATGAGCCAGAACGCCATGCGCCTGGCCTGGACCGCCGGTGAAGTGGACCAGCGCCTGCACGGCATCATGCAGAACATCCACCATGCCTGCGTTGCCTACGGCGAGGAGAATGGCCGGATCAACTACGTGAAGGGCGCCAACATCGCCGGCTTCGTCAAGGTTGCCGACGCCATGCTGGCCCAGGGCGTCGTCTGACCGCTCCGCCAGTATGAAGAACGGGCCCGATGGGCCCGTTTTTCATTTCAGCTGTCGTATCGGTTGCCCTTGTAGGAGCGAGCTTGCTCGCGAATCTCTCGAAGCTGGCTTGGGGCTGTTTGCGAGCTGGCTTGCTCCTGCAGGTTCGTCGTCGAACCGCTCAGTCCACCGGTTTGGGGGTAGTCGCCGTGCTTGGCGGCAGCAGCGGGTACTCCACCTTCGGCTGCTTGCCGGTGGCGGTCTTGAGGAAGGCGACGATGTCGCCGACTTCTTCCGCGTTGAGCTGCTTGCCGAGCTGTGCGGTACCCATGATCGCTACGGCTTCCTCCAGATTCCAGACCTGCCCGCTGTGGAAGTACGGCGCGGTCAGGGCGATGTTGCGCAGCGGTGCAGCGCGGAACACGTACTGGTCATTCTGCGTCTTGGTCACCTCGAAGCGACCCAGGTCGCCGGTGGGCAGGATCTTGCCGTCCGGCTTCTTCACCAGCCCGAACGGGAAGTACGCCTGGCCGCCCAGGTTCACGCCGTTGTGGCAGCTGATGCAGCCGGCGCTCATGAAAGTCTGCAGGCCTTTCTTCTCCTTCGCGTCGAGGGCGGTTTCGTCGCCCTTGAGATAGAGGTCGAAGCGCGAGTCCGGGGTGATCAGGGTCGATTCGAAGGCCTGCAGTGCACGGGCCATATTGTCGAAGCTGACTGCCTGCTTGTCGCCAGGGAAGGCCTTGCCGAAGGCGGCGACGTATTCCGGCATGCTCTGCAGCGTGGCCTCGACGTTCTTCGGCGTGTTGTGCATCTCCACCGGGTTCTGCACCGGGCCCTTGGCCTGTTCTTCCAGGTCCTTGGCGCGACCATCCCAGAACTGTGCGACGTTGAACACCGCGTTGAACACGGTGGGCGAGTTGCGTGCACCCTTTTGCCACGCGTGGCCGCTGGACGCCGGTACGTTGTCCGCGCCGCCGGTGCCGATGTTGTGGCAGGTGTTGCAGCTGATCACGTGGCTGGCGGACAGGCGCGGCTCGAAGAACAGCTGCCGGCCCAGCTCGATCTGGTTCGGGTCGAGCTTGTCGCTGGGCTGCTCGGGGATTGGCTTGAAGATGCTGTTGGCCTGGTCGCGCAGGGCGTCGGCATTGGCGTGGGCCGCCGCCGTGCTCACCGCCAGCAACAGGCTGCCCAGGGCCAGTTTGAAGGGCTGCATGTGGAGTCTCCTTGTCTCAGGCTTTATTGGTTTTTTCTGAGTTCAAGAAGAGGCCACTACGGGATGGTCCGGCTTGACTGAAATCAACCGGCGGAGCCTTGCAGGTGCGGGAGGTTGCCGCAGCGGTCAGTTGCCGCGCAGGGCGTGGGACAGCGCACGGTCCTTCTGCTGTTCCCAGTCACGGTCCCGGTCGCTGTTGCGCTGCTCTTCGTACTGCTGGCGCTCCTGGCTCACGCGCATCGCCTGGCATTGCTGGAAGCCGTCGTTCCAGCCCAGGGCGTACTTCGCCTCACCGAGGTAGCGCGGCACGTTCTTGCGAAACTCACCGGTGATGGCGCCCGCGGCCTGGCGGCCACTGCCGCAGCCATCGTCGAAGCCATCGGCATAGGCTGGCGGATAGCCCTGGGCGATCAGGGATTCGTGGGTGGTTTCGCAGCCGGCGAGCAGCGCGGCGCAGAGCAGGACGAGGGCGGCGCGTGGCGCCATGGAGACTCCCGTGTGCCGGGGAGGCGGGCACACGCGCCGGGTAGGGTGATTGGGCGGCACTCTATCCGGCGTTTGGTGAGAAAAGCGTCAAGCTGGCGTGATACGGATGTGCTGGGCGGTTGTCGCCCGTGCCGTGCAGTCGATGCGCACCGGCAGGAAGGCTTCGACCACTGCGCGGTTGCTCAGCAGGTGATCGCTCAGCACCGGCGTGGTGAAACTGCCACCGCCGGCCAATGCCATGGGTAGTAGCAGCTGGTCGGCGAGATGTTCCTCGACGCTGGTGCCGCTGCGGCGCCAGTCATCGGCCTGGCGCAGTGCCTGGCTGGCGACTCGCTCGGCGCTGACGCCGGACTGGCCGAAGGCGCAGAACACCAGGCTCAACTGCTCGCACTCGATTTCCAGCAGCAGCGCATTGCCCGGCCCCTGGTCCTCCGGCAGGCGGACGACCTGAACGGAAGCGGCGTGCCAATCCTGATGCCGCTTCACTTTCTCCAGTTCGCGGTCCGCCACGTGGCCGGGGATGGCGGCCAGCACTGCACGGGCCGAGCGTGAGCGTTCGGCCCCCGCATCCGGCAGATGCAGCGGTTGCAGTTCACCTGGCATCACGCGCACCGCCAGTTCACCACCGCCCGCCGGCATGAAACCATGGCGCAGCAGTTCGAAGTCCACCTTCGCCCCCATGCGCCGCAGCAACGGCAACCAACTGCGCTCGATGAAATCCGCCGGCGGTGCCAGCGGGTTGTGCGTGCCGCCGCTGATCGCCAGGCTGCTCGGGCCATCGGCGAACAGCAGGGCGGGCAGCAGCGTCTGCAGTACCAGCACGGCACTGCCCGCGCTGCCGATGGCGAAGCGGTAGTCGCCGCCGCGAATTGCGCCAGGGCGGAAGATCAGGCTGCGCGAGCCCAGCTCGTCGCCTTCTACCGCCGCGCCGCAGATTTCCGCCGCCGCGCGCACCGCCGTCAGGTGCTGGCGCAGCAGTCCCGGCCGCGAGCGCCGGCCACGGATATTGACGATGCGCAGCGCCTTGCCGGTGATCATCGACAGGCTCAGCGCGCTGCGCAGGATCTGCCCGCCGCCTTCGGCGCCGTCGAGTTCGATCAGGTCGCTTTTCATCTTTCGTGTTTCCTTACCTGCTCGCGCAGGAAGCGATCCAGGCGTTCAGTGTCGTGGCAACCGCCGCGGGGCGCACCGAGGTTTTCCGCACGCTGCAGCTCTTGCTCGATCAGCCGGTGCAGGACCGGGCGCGCCGGGCCGTATTCGGCCTCGACCGCCTGACGCTTGAGCACCAGCAGTTCCTCGACTTCGGCGCGCTGCGCGGCATCGTCGAGAGTTGCTTCCATCAGTGTCTCGAAGACCATGGGCGGCATGCCCAGGCCCTGGTCGATCCATCGCACCGCCAGCAAGGGCCGCAGCACGTAGAGGTACTTCTTGTAGCGAACCTCCTCTCCCTGCAGGTAGCCACGGAAATTCTTCTTCGCCATCGACAGGTAGTGCGCCCGTGCGGCTGCGGGCGAGTAGAAGTCCCGTGCCAGTTGGCGCAGGCCGTCGGATGTCGCGGATTCACAGCGATACACCAGCGGTGAGTCCAGCCACTCCAGCAGCGTCGGGTTGGATTTGCGCAGCAGGCGCAGCGTCTTGCGCAATTCCCAACCGCTGAGGTCCAGCTCGTCGGTCAGTGGGCGCTCCAGCACGTCGCGCGGTTCGTCCACGCGCAGGTACCAGTCCGGTTGCTGCACATAGACGAAGCGTACGTCGTAGTCGCTGTCCGGAGAGGCGAAGCCCCAGGCGCGGCTGCCCGATTCGCAGGCGTAGAGCACGGTAACGTCGTGCTCCTGTTCCAGCCTTGTCAGTTCCTCCAGCACTCGCTCGCGCATGGCGTCGGGTAGTGGATGGCGGTCTTCCTTGTTCATGTCCTTGTTCCTTGTCTTGCAGTCGAGGTGGGCGGTTTGCGCCCGACTCGCTTTATCCCTTCACGCACACCACCTGACGCAGGGTGTGCAGCACTTCCACCAGCTCGCGCTGGGCGTCCATCACGGCGTCGATGTCCTTGTAGGCCATGGGGATCTCATCGATCACGTCCTTGTCCTTGCGGCATTCGACGTGGGCGGTGGCACGCACCTGGTCTTCTACGCTGAACAGCTTCTTCGCCTTGGTGCGGCTCATGGTCCGGCCGGCGCCGTGGCTGCAGGAGCAGAAGGCTTCCTCGTTGCCCAGGCCGCGGACGATGAAGCTCTTGGCGCCCATCGACCCCGGAATGATGCCGAGCTGGCCCTTCTGCGCTGACACCGCGCCTTTGCGCGTTACCAGTACCTCCTCGCCGAAGTGGCGTTCCTTCTGCACATAGTTGTGGTGGCAGTTCACCGCTTCCAGGCTGGCCTCGAACGGCTTGCGGATCACCTGCCGCGCCGCTGCGATCACGGCGCGCATCATCAGTTCGCGGTTCTGCCGGGCGAAGTCCTGGGCCCAATCGACGGCTTCCACGTAGTCGTCGAAGTGCTGGCTACCTTCCTCGAAGTAAGCCAGGTCGCGGTCGGGCAGGTTGGCGATGTGCTGGCGCATATCGGCCTGGGCCAGTTCGATGAACAGGTTGCCGATGGCGTTACCCACACCGCGCGATCCGCTGTGCAGCATGAACCAGACGCGGTTGGCTTCGTCGAGGCAGACCTCGATGAAGTGGTTGCCGGTCCCCAGGGTTCCCAGGTGCTTGCGGTTGTTGGTCTTCTCCAGCTTCGGGTACTTGTCGGTGATCGCCTTGAAGCGCCTGGCCAGTGCCTTCCACGCATCGTCGGCGTGCTCGGGCACGTCTTCCCAGGCGCCCTGGTCGCGGCGGCCGAAGGTCTTGCCGTGGGGCACCGCCTTCTCGATGGCGGTACGCAGCCCGTGCAGGTTATCCGGCAGGTCCGAGGCCACCAGCGAGGTGCGCGCGGCGATCATGCCGCAGCCGATGTCCACGCCTACGGCCGCCGGGATGATGGCGCCCTGGGTGGGAATCACGCTGCCGATGGTCGAGCCCTTGCCCAGGTGCACGTCCGGCATGACCGCCATGTGCTTGAAGATGAAGGGCATCTTCGCGGTGTTCATCAGTTGCTGTTTGGCGTCTTCTTCCACCGGCACGCCCTGGGTCCAGAGCTTGATCGGTTTGCCGTTGGCGACTTCCAGCAGTTGGAAGGTTTTCTCTTTCATGTCCATTTCCTTCGTTGCCGAGCAGGCCCTTGTCAGGCCTGCTTCAGCGTTACCAGTCCATTCAATACCTGATCCAGGCCGCCGAATACCGAGATGCGGTCGATTCGTTCGGCCACCCGTTCCAGGGTTTCCAACTCCTTCAGGCGCAGGGCGGTGGGGTTGTCTTCCATCACCTTGGCCGTGTTCAGCAGCGAGCGGGTCGCCGAGGTTTCTTCGCGGCGACGGATCACGTTGGCCTGCGCCGCTTTCTCCGCTTCCACCACCTGGGCCAGCAGGGTCTTCATCTCGCCCGGCAGGATGATGTCGCGCACGCCCAGGCCGCTGACTTCGATGCCGGTGCCTTGCAGCCGCTCCTTCAAGTAGGCGCCGACCGATTCGTCGATCACCTGCTTGTTTTCCAGCAGTTCATCCAGCGTGCGCGTTCCCACCGCCGCCCGCAGGCCGAATTGCAGCTCGCGGTAGAGGTGCTCCAACGGCTTGGACAGGCTGGAAAACGCCTTCAGCACATCGCTGTAACGCCAGTTGGCGGCCAGGTTCAGGCGCAGGCTCACCTTGTCACGGGTGAGGATTTCCTGCCCGCTGACCTCCAGCGCCTGGATGCGTGTATCGATCAGCTCCACGCTCACCTGGCGGTTGTAACGCCAGAAACCATACTGGCCGGCCGGCAATAACTCGACCACCGCGCCGTCGACCTTCAGCACGCCGACCTGGTAGGCCGGCACCAGGGTTACCAGCAGCGCCTCGGCGCCGATCACGCTGCGGCCGCGCAAGTTGCCCTGTATCTGCTGCAGCAGCGACGGTGCGACGCGGTACTCCTGGCTCAGGTCGATGCGCTCCAGGCGCTGCTCGGCCTGGCCCTTCCAGTACAGTTGGCGGCTGTCGGGTGCGAGGATCTCCACCAGCACACCGTCCTCGAAACGCAGGCCGGCCTCGTTCTCGGCCAGGTCCATGCGGGTGAAATAGCGTTCGACCAGCGCAGGTTCGGACTGGCGCAGGTAACCGGCCAGGCGGTGCTCGAACAACGGGGTGTTCAGGCTGAAGGTTTCCACGCTCAGGCGGTTGTACAGGTCCAGGTGGCGGTGGATACCCGGCTCGAGGATCGCCAGGAAATCGCCCTCGGAGTACAGCAGGCCACGTTCGTTCTTCTTCACGGTAAAGCGCTTCAGCAGTTTCATCTCGTTCTCTTCCTTCTTCTCTTTGTCCTTGGGTGCCGGTGTTCGCCGGCCCGTCGGGTGGCGAGGAGGGAGCCTGCGAGAGCCAGGTACTGCGGACTTCCTGTCCATTGCGCCGAATCCATCGGCCAGCACGTGTCTTGTCGCAGGCCCGGTCCTCGTACCGGGCGGGCCGGCGGTGGCTTCGGGTCCCTGGCATATCCGGCCTTCCTGGCCGCTTTGCGCCTGTCCCATCGCCCACCGGCGGGGTGTTGCCTTCATGAGTAGCTGCCTTGACAGGGCAGTGTTCGAGCGGGAGTCGAACCCGCGACAGGCCATTCCTTCGATGGCTGCTCTACCGGACTGAGCTATCGAACGGCGCGGGCAGGATTCGAACCTGCGACGGTTCCCTCGAAAGGGAGTGCTCTACCAGGCTGAGCTACCGCGCCATCGACCGTGACTGCTGCAGCGGCATGCACGAAGCCGACACCAGGGGTGGGCTCGGGCACCGGCGGGAGTGAAAGTCCCTGCCCGTGGGCTGCATCAGCGATGCGGTCGAGGGAGATATAGCGAGGGGCGTGCCAGGTTTGTTTTTGGTGGGTGAAGTATTTTTATAACTTTTTGATAAATAACGATTTATTTATTTTTATCACATGTGTTTCTGATTTCTCTGGTTGGTCGATATAGATGTTTATGGATATTGTGAGATCGTTATTTATCTTGATGGATAAAAGATGAAAGCCAAGAAAACGGTCGCCATCGGCTTCCTCGGTTCAACCCTGGACCGCGTCGGCAAGGGCGCGGGGCGCTGGCAGAAGTGGCGGCCCACGGTCGGGCTGTGCCAGCAGCAGGACCTGCTGATCGACCGCCTGGAACTGATCCACGGGTTGGATGCGCGGGATGTCAGCCTGGCCGAGCGCATCGCCGCCGACGTGCGGCATATCTCTCCGGAAACCGAGGTGCGCCTGCAGCCGATGGCGCTACGCAACCCGTGGGACTTCGAGGAGGTCTACGGCGCACTGCATGATTTCGTCGGCGGCTATGCCTTCGATACCGAGCACGAGGACTACCTGGTGCACATCACCACCGGGACCCACGTCGCGCAGATCTGCTGGTTCCTCCTGACCGAGGCGCGCTACCTGCCTGCGCGGCTGGTGCAGGCCTCGCCGTCGCGGCGCAAGGACGAGGCGCGGCAGCCGGAAGGGACGGTCGCGGTCATTGACCTCGACCTGTCGCGGTACGACCGCATTGCCACGCGCTTCCGCCGTGAGCAGGAGGAGAGCCTGGCGTTCCTCAAGTCCGGCATCGCCACGCGCAACGCCGAGTTCAACCGCTCCATCGAACAGATCGAGCGGGTTGCCGGGCGCTCCCGTGCGCCGATGCTGCTGATCGGCCCGACCGGCGCCGGCAAGTCGTTCCTCGCTCGCCGTGTCTACGAACTCAAGCGTGCGCGGCACCAGTTCCAGGGGCGTTTCGTCGAGGTGAACTGCGCCACGTTGCGCGGTGATGGCGCGATGTCGGCGCTGTTCGGTCACATCAAGGGCGCCTTCACCGGCGCGCAGAACGCCCGTGAAGGCCTGCTGCGCGCGGCGGACGGCGGCATGCTGTTCCTCGACGAGATCGGCGAGCTGGGCCTGGACGAGCAGGCCATGCTGCTCAAGGCCATCGAGGAGAAGCGCTTCTTCCCGCTCGGCTCGGACCGCGAGGTGGGCAGCGATTTCCAGCTGATCGCCGGTACCCACCGCGACCTGCGCGAGCGCGTCGCCGAAGGGCTGTTCCGTGAGGACCTGTTCGCCCGCATCAATCTCTGGACCTTCGACCTGCCTGGCCTGGCCGGGCGCCGCGAGGACATCGAGCCGAACATCGATTTCGAGCTGGAGCGCCACGCTCGCGAGCAGGGGCGGCTGGTGCGCTTCAATCGCGAAGCGCGCATGCGCTACCTGGCCTTCGCCAATTCGTCGCAGGCGCTGTGGAGCGGCAACTTCCGCGAGCTGTCGGCGTCCATCACGCGCATGGCGACCCTGGCCGACAGTGGGCGGGTCGACGAGGCGCTGGTCGAGGAAGAGATCGGCCGGCTACGCCGCTCCTGGGGCGCCACTCAGGCGGAAAGCCTGCTGCGGCCTTTGCTGGGGGAGGGCGCCGAGGCGCTGGACCTGTTCGACCGCCTGCAACTGGAAGCGGTGATCGGCGTCTGCCGGCAGGCGCGCAGCCTGTCCGACGCCGGTCGTCAGCTGTTCGCCGTTTCGCGCCAGGAGAAGCAGAACCCCAACGACGCCGACCGCCTGCGCAAGTACCTGGCGCGCTTCGGCCTGGATTGGGCGTCGTTGAGGGACTGAGGCGCAATGCGCCTCAGTAGTGGTACCAGCGCAGTTCCAGCATCACCTCGTTGCGCGGGCTGGCCTCGTGGCTGAACTCGCGTTGGGCGGATAGGCGCAGCCCCAGGTTGCGGCCCAGTTCGACCTGTTGGCCGAAGCTCAGGGTGCGGCGCACTTCGCCGTTGTGGAAGTAGTCGCCCTTGCCTTCCAGGCTGAGGTTGCCCAGCGGGTTGCTCCAGAGCACGCCGGTGTCGAAGCCCATGGCCGGGGCGATGGTGGCGGCGAAGTCCGGGTTGTTCTCGATGCGCGCGGTGCCCAGGGCATAGGCCTGCAGGTCGTCAGTCAGCTTCCAGCTACCGCCGGCGCCGCCGTTCAGGTGGCCGACCAGGGTGTCGTGGTCGTTGTCGCTGTGCTTGCCGATCACCCGCTCCCAGCCGCCGGCGACCTGCCAGGAGAGCGGTTGCAGCAGCTCGTTGCGCGGCGTCATGGAGCGGATGGTGACCAGGTCCAGTTGCTGCAGTTGCCAGCGGTTGCCTTCGTACTGGCGCAGTTTGAGCTGGCCGATCTCGATCTGCGCGCCCAGCGGGAAGCCATAGGCGTTGTCGTCGAGGTCGTGATAGGCCATGCGCAGGCCGTACTGGGCGAAGGCTTCGCCGTCACGGCTGCCGGCGCCCAGTTGCCAGGTGCGCGACTCGTGGCCGTTCTCCGGTTGGCCGGGACGTTCCACGTCCAGCGCTGGCGGCGGGTTGCGGTTGATCGCCTTGAGCAGGTTGTAGCTGCGCGAGGCGGTGGACTGGTCGCGTTCCTGGCCAGTGGCGCGGTAGCGCACCAGGCGGAAGGCGGTGTCCTGCACCAGGGCCTGGCGGTCAGGGGGCAGGGCGGCGAATTCGGAGCTCTGCAGCTGGCTGTCGTCATCGGCGATGTGTCGCGCCAGTACTTTCTCGTCGTGGCTCAGCGGTTCGCCGCGGGCCAGCAGTTCGCGTTCGCGGGAGGGGCGGTAGTCCACACGATCGATCAGCCCGGCGTCCTTCACCGCGCGCACGGTGTCGGTGGGGATTGCCGTCAGCGGGAAGTGGTCGGTGAGTTCGGTGCCGGGGCGGGCGATCTCCAGCAGCTCCAGCAGGCGGAAGGAGCAGTTCTCGTCGAAGAAGTAGTACTTGAAGCGGATCTGCTTCAGCTCCCAGACGTGCTCGACCATGCGCGCGGTTTCTTCCGGCGTCAGGTTCAGGCGGTATTCCCAGAGGTCGCGATTCTCCAGGCGGCTGTATTCCGAGAGCTTCTCGCGGTAGGGCACCAGGGCGAACAGGCCGGGGTAGCCGCCCATCAGGCCTTTCCAGGCGTAGAGGATGCTGTTGTCCATGCCCTCGATGTAGGCGCCGAAGTTGAGCGCGTAGCTGAGCAGGGCGGTGTTGTCGGAGTCGACGTCGGCCTGGTCGATGCGCAGCAGGGTGTGGCCGAACATCGAGGACGGGCTGTTCAGGTAGGCGGCGGGGAACACCAGCACGGCGCTGTGCGGGTTGATGTCGTGGTACCAGGTGGTGAATTCCTTGCACTCGACCGCCGGCAGGTCATCGAGTTGCAACTGCTGGCGCAGCCAGCGGGTGCGCGCCGGGTAGACGCACTGGGCATGCTTGTCGCCGAGGCTGGCCGGGGCGTAGAGGGCCTTCACGGTGGCGGCCAGTTCCGACTGCGGATGGCGGTCACCGTCCTTGGCGAGGAAGAACTTCGGGTCGTCGACGAAGCTGCGCCAACCGCCGAGCTTGGCGTGTTCGTAGTGACCCAGGGCCAGCCAGTAGGGTTCGTCAGCCAGCGTCTGCAGGCGTTGTGGGTCGATCGCCGGCGAAGCCAGCAGTGGGGTGCAGGCGCACAGCGCCATCCAGGGCAACAGGCGTTTGGGCATCGAGTGGGCTACTGGAAGGGAAGGGTGAGCCCGCCCGGAGCGGGCGGGCTCGCGTTGGCCATCAGGCCTGTTCGGCGTACTTGGCCAGGGTGCTGTCCTGTTTCAGGACAGCCTGGGTGTTGGCGTAGACGTCCTCGGCAGTGACGTCGGACTTGTTGAAGATCTGGGCGAAATGCTCGTGGGTGACCTGGGCGAAGTGCGCACGGTCCTCGGGCTTCACGCCCAGTACCACGGCGTAGGTGGTCAGCGCTTCGCCGTCACCCTTGGCCATGTCTTCGGACAGCTCGTCCATCATGCTGCTGAGCACGATCATCGGCTTGCCGCCATAGGTCAGCGCGCCATTGGTGTGGCAGCCGTTGGTGCCGGTGGTCATGCCGAAGGTGTTGTTGCCGCTGGTGCCGTTGGTGGTGGCGGCGAGGACGTGGGTCGCAGTGCCGCGCTGGCCCTTGAACAGCATGTTGCCCCAGCCGCAGCCGTCGCTGCCGGGGGCATCGGCGAGAGCGCTCAGGGAGGCGGTGGCGAGGAGGGTACCGAGCAGAATCCTTTTCATCGTTTTTCTCTCTTTTTGAGGTCGGGGACCGTTGAACAGTCGCTGACAGCAAAACAGCGCCTGCCAGAGCTTTTCTCCAATGCCTTGCGGGTGTCAAGGCAACCGCTGCCGCAGTCAGTATGGCCGGGGCCGGCTGAAGGGCCTGGATGACTTGCTGTTGATCGGCATCAGCGGCGGAAGTCTTGGAACCGACCACACTTGAATCAGTTCCCCTTGCGAGGATGTAGTCATGGTCGATTTCGATCCGCGGCCAGCGCTGGACCAGTTGGCGGCCGAGTATTCCAAGCGTGCCGAAGCCATTCGCCGCGATCTCGGTCGCAGCCACTCGCCGGACTTCGCCGAGCAGGCCCAGCAGCGGCAGAACGACGATGTCCTGCGCGCTCTGCTGGCCGAGGCGGAGGCGGGTATGCGCCTGGTGGGCATGGCGCGCCTGCGCCTGGCCGACGGCACCTACGGCGAGTGCGCGCGCTGCGGCGAGGCCATCGAGGAGCGGCGCCTGCGTGCCCTTCCGGCCGCCGAGCACTGCCTGCGCTGCGCCGACGCAGTGGACTGAAACTGTCACCAATACTGCCTTGCCAGTGGCGCGCGGGCGGCGCGAGAATGCGGACGAATCTCCGCGGCCTCGCGCCGCTCGAAGCAAGGACCTCCAATGCCCGATTCCGTTGCTGCCGGCCTGCGCCTGGCGCCCGATGAACTGACCCGCCCCTTCACTCCCGAACAGTTTCCCTTCAAGACCACCGAAGAACTGGAGCCTTTCCTGGGCGTGCTCGGACAGGAGCGCGCGGTCGAGGCGCTGCAGTTCGGTGTGGCGATGCCGCGTCCGGGTTACAACGTGTTCGTCATGGGCGAGCCCGGTACGGGCCGCTTCTCCTTCGTGCAGCGCTACCTGAAGGCCGAGGGCAAACGCCTGCCGACTCCGGCCGACTGGGTCTACGTCAACAACTTCGACGACTCCCGCGAACCACGCGTGATCGAGCTGCCGCCGGGCAGTGCCGCCGAGTTCGGCGCCGATATCGATCACCTGATCGACAACCTGCTGTCCACCTTCCCCTCGGTGTTCGAGAACCCGGCCTACCAGCAGAAGAAGAGCGCCATCGATCGCGCCTTCAACCAGCGCTACGACAAGGCCCTGGATACCGTCGAGCGCCTGGCCCTGGAGAAGGAAGTCGCCCTGTACCGCGACAGCGCGAACATCGCATTCACCCCGATGAAGGACGGCAAGGCGCTGGATGAGGCCGAGTTCGCCCAACTGCCGGAAGAGGAGCGCGAGCGCTTCCACGCCGATATCGCCGACCTGGAAGAGCATCTCAACGAGGAGCTCTCCAGCCTGCCGCAGTGGAAGCGCGAGTCCAGCAACCAACTGCGCCAGCTCAACGAGGAAACCATCACCCTGGCGCTGCAGCCGTTGCTGGCGCCGCTGGTGGAGAAGTACAACAACAACTCCGGGGTCAGCGCCTACCTGCAGGCCATGCAGCTCAACCTGCTGAAGACCGTGGTCGACCAGCTGGTGGACTCCGAGCGTACCGACCCGCAGCGCAAGCAGAGCCTGGAAGAGCAGTACGCGCCTAACCAGGCGATCGCCCACCACGCGACCGGTGGCGCACCGGTGGTGTTCGAGTCGCACCCGACCTACGACAACCTGTTCGGCCGTATCGAGTACGCCTCTGACCAGGGCGCGCTCTACACCAGCTACCGCCAGCTGCGCCCCGGTGCGCTGCACCGCGCCAACGGCGGTTTCCTGGTGCTGGAGGCAGAGAAACTGCTCAGCGAGCCATTCGTCTGGGATGCCCTCAAGCGCGCACTGCAATCGCGCCAGTTGAAGATGGAGTCGCCCCTGGCCGAGCTGGGTCGCCTGACCGCCATGAGCCTGACGCCCCAGGTGATCCCCCTGCACATCAAGGTGATCATCATCGGCTCGCGGCAGATCTACTACACGCTGCAGGACCTGGATCCGGACTTCCAGGAAATGTTCCGCGTGCTGGTGGATTTCGACGAGGACATCCCGCTCGCCGAGGACAGCCTCGAACAGTTCGCCCAGTTGCTCAAGACCCGCACTTCGGAAGAAGGCCTGGCGCCGCTCACCCGTGAAGCCGTGGCGCGCCTGGCCACCTATAGTGCTCGCCTGGCCGAACACCAGGGCCGCCTTTCCGCGCGCATCGGCGATCTGTTCCAGTTGGTCAGCGAAGCGGACTTCATCCGCCAGCTGGCCGGCCAGGAAGTGACCGACCTGGGCCACATCGAGCGTGCCCTGAAAGCCAAGGAAACCCGCACTGGCCGCGTCTCGGCACGGATTCTCGACGACATTCTCGCCGGCATCATCCTGATCGACAGCGAAGGCGCTGCGGTGGGCAAGTGCAACGGCCTGACCGTGCTGGAAGTCGGCGACTCGGCCTTCGGCATGCCGGCGCGCATTTCCGCCACCGTCTATCCGGGCGGCAGCGGCATCGTCGACATCGAGCGCGAGGTCAACCTCGGCCAGCCGATCCACTCCAAGGGCGTGATGATCCTCACCGGCTACCTCGGCAGCCGCTACGCCCAGGAATTCCCCCTGGAGATTTCCGCGAGCATCGCGCTGGAGCAGTCCTACGGTTACGTGGACGGCGACAGCGCCTCGCTGGGCGAGGTCTGCACGCTGATCTCCGCCCTGTCGCGCACGCCGCTGCGCCAATGCTTCGCCATCACCGGGTCGATCAACCAGTTCGGCGAAGTGCAGGCGGTCGGCGGGGTCAACGAGAAGATCGAAGGCTTCTTCCGCCTCTGCGAGGCTCGTGGCCTGACGGGCGAACAAGGCGTGATCATCCCGCGCGCCAACGTCGCCACCCTGATGCTCGACGAGCGCGTGCTGCAGGCGGTGCGCAACGGCCAATTCCATATCTACGCCGTGCGCCAGGCCGACGAGGCGCTGAGCCTGCTGGTCGGCGAGCCGGCGGGTGCGCCGGATGCCAAGGGGCACTTCCCCAAGGGCAGCGTCAACGCCCGTGTCGTCGAACGCCTGAAGGAAATCTCCGAACTGGGCATGGACGAGGAAGAAAAGGAAAAGCCGGCCAAGGAGCCCGCCGCCAAGCCCGCCAGCAAGCCGAAGGCGCCGGTGGAGAAGGCCCCAGTAGATAAAGCTCCGGTCGACCAGGCTCCGGTGAAAAAGGAACGTGCCCGCAAGAAGAAAGACGCCGACTGAGTGCGGCCAGGGCAGGGCGCCGGTCGGGACATTCCACCGGCGCCATTTTCATGCCGTTGCCCGCAAGATAGCCGGATAAATCCGCACTTTCGCGTGTCAGAACCTGGGTGTAGTCTCAATCTCAGGACAACCGCGAGGGTGCCGCCATGCCGCGTAACCTCTGCCTTATCCGCCCCTGTCTGGGGCTGACCACGCGCATCGAGTGCGAGATCAGGCCGCTGGCCGGAGAGAATGGACTCTGGACCTTGTTGTGCGCTGCCGGCATGTCCGGTGCGCAGCCCACCGCCATCAAGGCGCAGGGCCCGTTCTGCGGGCCTTTCGTGGCCGAAGGTGTGCTGGAAGCAATCTCCGACTGCCTGGCCCAGCAGGGCTACATCGTGGCGGACGATCCCCCCATCTGGCAGTTGCACCTGCAAGGCGAATTGCGCCGCCTGAACGGCGAGCGTTCGCGCCATGTCGGCAACGTCCAGTTCCGCCCCGAAGGTTGAGGCTCCCAATGCGGAGAGAGCGATTGGGTAGTCCCTGCACGATCCGCTGGAGGCCGCGGGGCGCCAGGCCGCTGCGGTTTCATACCGTGGCCGCCCCCTATTTATCCACAGACATATTTATCCATAGAAAGCCGGGATAACTCGCAAAAGCCTTCCGCTATACTGCGGCGGCCCTTTCCCAAGACTTTTCCTACGAGAGCCATGGAACGATTCATCGAGAATTCCCTGTACGCCGCGCGCTGGCTGCTGGCGCCCATCTATATTGGCCTGTCGCTGGCTCTGCTGGCGCTGACCATCAAGTTCTTCCAGGAAATCTTCCACATCCTGCCCGGCATCTTTTCCATTGCCGAAGCTGACCTGGTGCTGGTGATCCTGTCGCTGATCGACATGGCCCTGGTCGGCGGCCTGCTGGTGATGGTGATGTTCTCCGGCTACGAAAACTTCGTGTCGCAGCTGGATATCGACGAAGGCAAGGAAAAGCTCAGCTGGCTCGGCAAGATGGACGCCAGTTCGCTGAAGAACAAAGTGGCGGCCTCCATCGTCGCGATTTCCTCGATTCACCTGCTGCGCATCTTCATGGACGCCAAGAACATCGAAGACAACAAGCTGATGTGGTACGTGATCATGCACCTCACCTTCGTCCTCTCGGCCTTCGCCATGGGCTACCTGGACAAGGCTACGCGCCACGACCACTGACGCCCTGCTGCGCCATCCACGCCGCCCGGCCGTTGCAAAACGGACGGGCGGTTGCGTTTTCACCTTGCGGTGAGCGCCTGCTGGTCAAGACTTTCCGCGGGGATCAATCCGCAGGAGGTGCAGCACATGAATCTGCAGGAACTGACCAGCCGCTCCGTCGCCGGCGACATCGACGAGATCAACCTGGTGTCGCTGGAGGGTGATATCTACGTGCTGGAGGCACGCATGGGCGCGCGCTTCTATCCAGTCCAGGACGAGGCCGGGCATGTCATCAGCGTGCGCTCCGTTGCCCATGCGCGAGAAGTGCTCCGCGCGTTGCCCAATGTTCCCTTCCATCTGGTACATGCCGTGGTGCACGACGAGATGTGCGGCATGGACGATGAGCGCGACATCGGCGCGGGTGTGACCATCCCGCTGCATTAGGTTCCGGGCGCTGGGCACGTCCCGCTGCGCGAGGCTTGCGCGGTGGGGGCGGCGGTGCATCTGTGCTAGGCTGGCGGCCCTTTTTTGAACCCCCAGCGGAGCGCCGCCATGAGCGAACTCAATCTTTCCACCGACGAAGCCCGCGTCAGCTACGGTATCGGCCGTCAGCTGGGCGACCAGCTGCGCGAGAACCCGGTCCCGGGCATGACCCTCGACGCCATCCTCGCTGGCCTGTCCGACGCCTACGCCGGCGCCGAAAGCCGTGTTCCGGGCGAAGCCCTGTCCGCCAGCTTCCAGGTGATCCGCGAGCGCATGCAGGCAGAAGCCCAGGCCAAAGCCGAAGCTGCCGCCGCCGTCGGCCGCGAGTACCTGGTGGAAAACGCCAAGCGCGAAGGCATCACTGTCCTGCCGTCCGGCCTGCAGTACGAAGTGCTGGTCAGCGGCGAAGGCGCCAAGCCGTCCCGCGAAGACACCGTGCGCACCCACTACCACGGCACCCTGGTCGACGGCACCGTCTTCGACAGCTCCTACGAGCGCGGCCAGCCTGCCGAATTCCCGGTGGGCGGCGTGATTGCCGGCTGGGTCGAGGCCCTGCAACTGATGAACGCCGGCAGCAAATGGCGCCTGCATGTGCCGAGCGAGCTGGCCTATGGCGGCCAGGCAGTCGGCAGCATTCCGCCGCACAGCGTGCTGGTGTTCGACGTCGAGCTGCTGGAAATCCTCTGATCCCACGAGGGTTCACTGCGGAGTGCCATCCCTGGCCGCTCCGCAGGAAAAGGGGCGCTTCGGCGCCCCTTTGTGCATCCGCCTCCCGGGCGGCGGAGCACCGGCGACGCGTCCTGCGCCGCCGCAATCTTTACACTGCATTCGCTCCTACAGCCGTGGTTGTGGTCGACTAGCGCAGCGCGCGGGCGTAACAGAACAGGAACAGGTTGCGCACCAGTTCCTTGAGCACCAGCGGTTCGCTGGTACTGAGTTCGGACAGCTCCAGGCCGCCCTGTTCGCGTAACTCATCCAGGGCCTCTTCTTCCAGCACCGCGCAGACTTCCCCGGTGTCCCGATGCAGGATGCGCAGATAGGGGTGCGGGCGATCCAGCCAGGCGTCGATCATGTAGGTCATGGCATGTTCCTCCGTGCAGATCTTTTAATGAGAATAATTCTTATTATCTCAATAGCAAGCCTGAATTGGAAAAAATTTCGCGCCGGTGACGTTCTGTTGTTCCCGATCAACGGACAGGCAACAAAAAGCCCGCCGCGGCGAACCGGGGCGGGCCTTTGTGAAACGGCGGATCAGTGCGTGCGGGCGACCGAGAATTCCGCCAGTTCGATCAGTGCGGCTCGGTATTCGCTGTCTGGCAGCGCCTTGAGGTGCTCGATGGCGCGGGCGGCATACTCGCGTGCCAGGTTGGCGGTGTAGTCCAGAGCACCGGCGGCTTCCACGGCGGCGCGGATGCCTTCCAGGTCCTGGCTGCCGCCCTGCTGGATGGCCTTGCGTACCAGCGCAGCCTGCTCCGGGGTGCCATCGCGCATGGTGGCGATCAGCGGCAGGGTGGGCTTGCCTTCGGCGAGGTCGTCGCCAACGTTCTTGCCCAGGCTGGCAGCGTCACCGCGGTAGTCGAGCAGGTCGTCCACCAGCTGGAAGGCGATGCCCAGGGCATCACCGAACAGACGCAGTGCCTCGGATTGCTCCGGCTGGGCGTTGGCCAGCGCAGCGGCGCTGTGGGTCGAGGCCTCGAAGAGCATCGCAGTCTTGCCGCGGATGACTTCCATGTAGGTTTCTTCGGTGGTGCTGGCGTCGCGGACCTTGGACAGCTGCAGCACTTCGCCTTCGGCGATCACGCGGGTGGCCTGGGAAATGATGCGCATCACCGGCATGGAGCCCAGTTCCACCATCATTTCGAAGGAGCGCGCATAAAGGAAGTCGCCCACCAGCACGCTCGGTGCGTTGCCCCACTGGGCGTTGGCGGTGGCGCGGCCGCGGCGCAGGCCGGAGGCGTCGACCACGTCGTCATGCAGCAGGGTGGAGGTGTGCAGGAATTCGATGGTGGCGGCCAGCAGCTTCAGGTCGTCGCCCGAATAGCCCAGTGCCTTGCCCGAGAGGAGCACCAGCAGCGGGCGCAGGCGCTTGCCGCCAGCGGAGATGATGTAGTCGCCGATCTTTTCCACCAGGGGAACGCGGGAAGTGAGTTGGCGACGGATGATGCCGTCGACGGCGGTGAAGTCGTCCGCCACCACGCGATAGAAAGCCTGGGGTTGCATTAAAGACAGCGCTCCTCGTAGATTGCGCGGCATGCTAGGTGCCGCGGGGAATACCTGTCAAGGCGAGGCCCCATGGGGCTTGATCCGCGCCGAGTGTTTGCGTAGAATCGCGGCCCCGAACTTCCCTGGCATATCCTGCCTTACGCAATTGCACGGGCGTCCTTTCCGGCCCCATGCAGCCATGCCGACCGATTCCTCTTTCTATAAAGCGTCGGGTGAGCAGGTCTAACGGAGACATCCAGATGTACGCAGTAATTGTTACTGGTGGCAAGCAATACAAAGTCACCGAAGGCGAATTCCTCAAGGTCGAAAAACTCGACGTCGCCACCGGCGAAGCGATCAACCTGGATCGCATCCTGCTGGTTGCCAATGGCGATGACGTCAAGATCGGCCTGCCGGTGGTAGAAGGCGCGAAAGTGACTGCAGAAGTGGTTTCCCACGGTCGTCACGACAAAGTGCGCATCATCAAGTTCCGCCGCCGCAAGCACCACATGAAGCGTCAGGGCCACCGCCAGTGGTTCACTGAAATCAAGATCACCGGCATCCAGGCCTAATTCCTCTTCAGGAGAATTGACTCATGGCACACAAAAAAGCTGGCGGTAGTACCCGCAACGGCCGCGACTCAGAAAGCAAACGCCTTGGCGTGAAGCTGTTCGGTAGCCAGGCTGTCAAAGCAGGCAACATCATCGTGCGTCAGCGCGGCACCCAGTTCCACGCTGGCTACGGCGTTGGCATGGGCAAGGATCACACCCTGTTCGCTAAAGTCGACGGCGTGATCAAGTTCGAAGTGAAAGGCGCCTTTGGCCGTCGCTATGTAAGCGTCGTCGCTGCCTAAGCGAGCTCTCACTGAAAAAGCCCTGTCTCGCGACGGGGCTTTTTTGTTTCTGGCGTTTCCAGGCGAGGTGCTGTCGGTTCGGGCGTTTGCGCGGACTTGGCTGTATCCTATGCTCCTTTTCTTATTTTCAACCCGCCGCGAGGCGGGAGGCGTTCGCAATGAAATTCGTCGACGAAGTATCCATCCACGTGAAAGCCGGTGACGGCGGCAACGGCCTCATGAGCTTTCGCCGCGAGAAGTTCATCGAGAAAGGCGGTCCCAACGGCGGTGACGGTGGTGACGGCGGCTCGGTGTTCCTCGAGGCCGACGAGAACCTGAATACCCTGGTGGACTACCGCTACACCCGTCGCTTCGACGCCCAGCGTGGCGAGAACGGCGGCAGCAAGGACTGCACCGGGGCCAAGGGTGACGATCTCGTCCTGCCCGTGCCGGTCGGTACCACCATCATCGATGCCAATACCCAGGAAATCATTGGTGACCTGACCGTTGCCGGTCAGCGCATCATGGTGGCCCAGGGTGGCTGGCACGGTCTGGGTAATACCCGCTTCAAGTCCAGCACCAACCGCGCGCCGCGCCAGACCACTCCAGGCAAGCCTGGGGATGCGCGTGATCTGAAGCTGGAGCTGAAGGTGCTGGCGGACGTTGGTCTGCTCGGCCTGCCGAATGCCGGCAAGAGCACCTTCATTCGTGCGGTGTCCGCCGCCAAGCCGAAGGTCGCCGACTACCCCTTCACCACCCTGGTGCCGAACCTGGGCGTGGTCAGTGTCGGTCGCTTCAAGAGCTTCGTGGTCGCCGACATTCCCGGCCTGATCGAAGGTGCCGCTGAAGGCGCCGGCCTGGGTATCCGTTTCCTCAAGCACCTGGCGCGTACCCGCCTGCTGCTGCACATCGTCGACATGGCGCCGCTGGATGAAAGCGACCCGGCCGATGCCGCGGAAACCATTGTCCATGAGCTGGAGAAGTTCAGCCCGGCGCTGACCGAGCGCGACCGCTGGCTGGTACTGAACAAGATGGACCAGATCCTCGAGCCCGAGGAGCAGGAGCGTCGCAAGCAGGCCGTGGTCGAGCGACTGGGCTGGGAAGGTCCGGTCTACGTGATCTCTGCGCTGGAGCGCGAGGGCACTGAGAAGCTGAGCCAGGACATCATGAAGTACCTCGACGAGCGTACCTTGCGCATCGAGGAGGAGCCGGCCTTCGGTGAAGCCCTGGCGGCGCTGGATCAGCGCATCGAGGACGAGGCTCGCGCCCGTCTGCAGGCGCTGGACGATGCCCGTGCCCTGCGCCGCGCCGGCCTGAAGAATGCCGACGATGTGGATGACGATGATTTCGAGGATGACGAAGACGACGGCGATGGGCCGGAAATCTTCTACGTGCCTTGATCGGAGCGGCGCCCGCCGGTCCGGATGAAACGTGTGAAGCCTGACTTCTAAGGTTGAGGGTATGCGTGAGAGGGTCACTGGCGCCAAGCGCTGGGTAGTCAAGATTGGCAGTGCGTTGCTGACCGCTGATGGTCGCGGTCTGGATCGCGACGCCATGGCGGTATGGGTCGAGCAGATGGTCGCGCTGCATTGCGCGGGCGTCGAGCTGGTGCTGGTGTCCTCGGGCGCCGTCGCAGCGGGCATGAGTCGCCTGGGTTGGGTTTCCCGACCTAGTGACATGCATGAGCTGCAGGCTGCCGCTGCCGTGGGGCAGATGGGGCTGGTGCAGGCCTGGGAGTCCAGCTTTGCTGTGCATGGCCTGCAGACCGCGCAGGTGTTGCTGACCCACGATGACCTGTCCGACCGCAAACGCTACCTGAACGGGCGCAATACCCTGCGCACGCTGGTCGATCTCGGCGTGATCCCGGTGATCAACGAGAATGACACCGTGGTCACCGATGAGATCCGCTTCGGCGACAACGACACGCTGGCGGCGCTGGTGGCCAATCTGGTCGAGGCTGATCTGCTGGTGATCCTCACCGATCGTGACGGTATGTTCGATGCCGACCCGCGCAATAATCCCGACGCGCAGCTGATTTTCGAAGCCCGTGCCGATGATTCGGCGCTGGATGCGGTCGCTGGCGGTACTGGCGGTGCGCTGGGTCGTGGTGGCATGCAGACCAAGCTGCGTGCGGCTCGTCTGGCGGCGCGTTCCGGAGCGCATACCGTCATCGTTGGCGGTCGTATCGAGCGTGTGCTGGATCGCCTGCGTGTTGGTGAGCGTCTCGGCACGCTGCTGACTCCCGAGCAGAGCCGCAAGGCGGCGCGCAAGCAGTGGCTGGCCGGTCACCTGCAGATGCGCGGCACGCTGGTGCTGGATGATGGTGCGGTGAAGGCTGTCGCTCAGGATCACAAGAGTTTGCTGCCGGTCGGTGTGAAGGCCGTGCAGGGCAGTTTCCGTCGCGGTGAGATGGTCGTCTGTGTGGATCAGCAGGGGCGCGAAATCGCTCGCGGACTGGCGAACTACAGCGCACTCGAGGCGCAGAAGATCATTGGCCAGCCGACCGATGCCATCGAGGGCCTGCTGGGCTATGTTGATGGGCCGGAACTGGTGCACCGCGACAACCTGGTTCTCGTCTGAGGAGTGTGCGCATGCGCAAGGGATTGATCGCAGCACTGCTGTTGTTGCCGGCGCTGGCGCGGGCCGATGTGGTCGGCGAAGTGTCCACCGTGTTCAAGTGGGTCGGGCCGGACGACAAGATTGTCGTCGAGGCCTTCGACGATCCGAAGGTGGAGGGTGTAAGTTGCTATCTGTCCCGGGCCAAGACCGGTGGTGTGAAGGGCGGGCTGGGGCTGGCGGAGGATCGCGCCGAGGCGTCGATCTCCTGTCGTCAGGTCGGGCCGATCCGCTTTGCCGGCGAGCTTAAGGATGGTGAGGTGGTGTTCCAGCAGCGCACCTCGCTGGTGTTCAAGACCATGCAGGTGGTGCGCTTCTTCGACAAGAAGCGCAATGCACTGGTCTATCTGGTCTACAGCGACCGGGTGATCGAGGGTAGTCCGCAGAACGCGGTGACGGCGATTCCGATCATGCCGTGGCCTGAGAAGTAAGAAGGAAAAGGGCGGATTGACCGCCCTTTCTTTTTGCCTGAAGGAAGCCGTCCTGTGGATAAGTGTCAGGCAGGCAAATCGCAGGCAATAAAAAACCGGCCCTGAGGCCGGTTTTTCAAGAACGGAACGCTTACGCGGTGGCCAGAGCCTTCACGTGGGCGTTCAGGCGGCTCTTGTGGCGAGCGGCCTTGTTCTTGTGGATGATGCCTTTGTCGGCCATGCGGTCGATGACCGGTACGGCAGCAACCAGAGCGGCCTGGGCCTTCGGCAGGTCCTTGGCGTCGACTGCTTTGACTACGTTCTTGATGTAGGTACGAACCATGGAACGCAGGCTGGCGTTGTGGCTGCGACGCTTCTCAGCCTGTTTGGCGCGTTTTTTGGCGGAAGGTGTGTTGGCCACCGTCGAGCTCCTCGAAAAAAACTTGGGATGTTGCGAATAAATTAAGGCCGCGAATAATGCCGTTGCATCAAGGCCTTGTCAAGGGTATGAGCTGCCTCCGACGAGCGGTGCGACAGGCGCACGCTCTCCGGCGGATGGGGTGATTTATTCGCCCCGCAGCCCTACACTGCTGCGCTTCGCCTGGCAGTCGAGCAATCGCTCTAGGCCAGTGCCGTGCCCGGCAGGGGCGGCCATTCTACCAGTTCTGGACGCTATGAACCTACTCAAGTCGCTGGCCGCGGTCAGCTCGATGACCATGATCTCGCGGGTGCTCGGCTTCGTGCGCGACACCATAGTCGCCCGCATGTTTGGCGCCGGCATGGCCACCGACGCTTTCTTCGTCGCCTTCAAGCTGCCCAACCTGCTGCGCCGGATCTTCGCCGAGGGCGCGTTCTCCCAGGCGTTCGTGCCGATCCTGGCGGAGTACAAAACCCAGCAGGGCGAGGAGGCGACGCGCACCTTCATTGCCTATGTGTCCGGCTTGCTGACCCTGATCCTGGCGGTCGTTACGGCGCTGGGCATCCTTGCCGCGCCCTGGGTGATCTGGGTGACGGCGCCCGGCTTCGTCGACTCGCCGGAGAAGTTCGAGCTCACCAGTTCCCTGCTGCGGGTGACCTTTCCTTATATCCTGCTGATTTCGCTGGCGTCCCTGGCGGGGGCGATCCTCAATACCTGGAACCGCTTCTCGGTGCCGGCTTTCGTGCCGACCCTGCTGAACGTCAGCATGATCCTGTTCGCGCTGTTCCTGACGCCTTACTTCGACCCGCCGATCATGGCGCTGGGCTGGGCTGTGCTGGCCGGTGGTCTTGCGCAACTGCTCTACCAGCTGCCGCACCTGAAGAAGATCGGCATGCTGGTGCTGCCGCGCCTCAATCTGCGCGATTCCGGCGTGTGGCGCGTGATGAAGCAGATGGGGCCGGCGATCCTTGGCGTCTCGGTCAGTCAGATTTCGCTGATCATCAACACCATCTTCGCCTCCTTCCTGGTGGCGGGTTCGGTGTCGTGGATGTATTACGCCGACCGACTGATGGAGTTGCCGTCCGGGGTTCTCGGCGTGGCGTTGGGCACCATCCTGCTGCCGTCGCTGGCCAAGACCTACGCCAGCGATGACCGCCACGAGTACTCGCGCCTGATGGATTGGGGGCTGCGCCTGTGCTTCCTGCTGGTGCTACCGTGCTCCCTGGCCCTGGCGGTGATTGCCGAGCCACTGACCGTCGCGCTGTTCCAGTACGGCAAGTTCAGCGCCAACGACGCCCTGATGACCCAGCGCGCGCTGATCGCCTACTCGGTCGGCCTGCTCGGCATCATCCTGGTGAAGGTGCTGGCGCCGGGCTTCTACGCGCGGCAGAACATCAAGACGCCGGTGAAGATCGCGCTGTTCACCCTGGTTTCCACCCAGCTGATGAACCTAGTGTTCATCGGTCCGCTCAAGCATGCGGGCCTGGCCCTGGCGATCAGTCTCGCGGCCTGCCTGAACGCGGGGCTGCTGTTCTGGCAACTGCGCAAGCAGCAACTGTTCGAGCCGCAGGCCGGCTGGGGCAGGTTCATCGCCAAATTAGTCGTAGCTGTACTGGTGATGTGCGCCGTGCTGATCGGCATGATGCACTTCATGCCAGCCTGGGATCAGGGCGGCATGCCGATTCGCCTGGTGCGCCTGGGCGCGCTGGTGGTGGCCGGTGTGGTCGCCTATTTCGGTATGCTGGCGCTCCTGGGCTTCCGCCTGCGGGACTTTTCCCGCCGGGCGGTGCTGTAGCCTTCGCCGGGTAAAGCATTGCATCCGTTTGCGGCGACGGCATTTTGCCTGTCGCGCCGCGGCGGGTGCGGGTATAATCGACCACTTTCTGAGCAATACGCGCGCTATGCAGCTGCTTCGAGGCCTTCACAACCTGCGGCCCCTGTCCGGGGGCTGTGTCGCCACCATCGGTAACTTCGACGGCGTCCATCTCGGCCACCAGGCGATCCTGGGGCGTCTGCGCGAGCGTTCGCTGGAGCTGGGCGTACCCAGCTGCGTGGTGATCTTCGAGCCGCAGCCGCGCGAATATTTCGCGCCCGATGCCGCGCCGGTGCGCCTGAGCCGCCTGCGCGAGAAGCTCGAATTGCTGCGTCAGTACGGCGTCGATTTCGTGCTCTGCCTGGCCTTCAACCGCCGCCTGCGCGAGCTGTCGGCCGCCGAGTTCGTCCGCCAGGTTCTGGTGGAAGGCCTGCGGGTCCGCCATCTGGAAGTGGGCGATGATTTCCGCTTCGGCTGTGACCGCTCCGGCGACTTCGCCTTCCTGGTGAATGCCAGTGCGGAGCAGGGCTTTACCGTCGAAGCCGCGACCACGGTGGAAGTCGACGGCATGCGCGTCAGCAGCTCGCGTATCCGCAAAGACCTGGCCGACGGTGACCTGCACATGGTCGAACGCCTGCTGGGTCGCCCGTATCGCCTGAGCGGCCGCGTGCTGCACGGGCAGAAGCTGGGGCGCACCCTGGGTTCGCCCACTGCGAACATCCAGCTCAAGCGCCGCAAGGCGCCGCTCAATGGCGTCTACCTGGTCAGCACTCTCGTGGCTGGCCAGCGTCGCAACGGGGTTGCCAACATCGGCACCCGGCCGTCCGTGAATGGCGACGGTCGGCCCCATCTGGAAGTGCATCTGCTGGATTTCGCCGGCGATCTGTACGGCCAGCACCTGGATATCACGTTCCACCAGAAGCTGCGCGATGAGCAGCGTTTTGCCTCGCTCGAGGCACTCAAGGCGGCCATCCTCGCCGACATCGCCGCCGCCCGGGCCTACTGGCTGGGCCAACCGCTTGATTGAAGATCCTGAACAGGCCCTGAGATGACCGATTACAAAGCCACTCTGAACCTTCCCGAAACCGACTTCCCGATGAAAGCCGGGCTGCCGCAGCGCGAGCCGCAAACCCTTAAGCTCTGGAACGACATTGGCCTGTACCAGAAGCTGCGGAAGATTGGCGAAGGTCGCCCGAAATTCATCCTGCACGATGGCCCGCCCTACGCCAACGGCAGCATCCATATCGGTCACGCGGTCAACAAGATCCTCAAGGACATCATCGTCCGCTCCAAGACCCTGGCTGGCTACGACGCCCCTTATGTGCCGGGCTGGGACTGCCACGGCCTGCCGATCGAGCACAAGGTCGAGACCACCCACGGCAAGAACCTGCCGGCGGACAAGACCCGCGAGCTGTGCCGCGAATATGCTGCCGAGCAGATCGAAGGGCAGAAGGCCGACTTCATCCGCCTGGGTGTGCTGGGTGACTGGGACAATCCCTACAAGACCATGAACTTCTCCAACGAGGCCGGCGAAATCCGCGCGCTCGCCGAGATGGTCAAGCAGGGCTTCGTGTTCAAGGGCCTGAAGCCGGTGAACTGGTGCTTCGACTGCGGCTCCGCCCTGGCTGAAGCCGAGGTTGAATACGCCGACAAGAAGTCCGACGCCATCGACGTCGCCTTCCCGGTGGAAGACGAAGGCAAACTGGCCGCCGCCTTTGGTCTGGCCAGCCTGCCCAAGCCGGCCGCCATCGTCATCTGGACCACCACCCCCTGGACCATTCCGGCCAACCAGGCGCTGAACGTCCACCCCGAATTCACCTACGCGCTGGTCGATACCGGCGAGCGCCTGCTGGTGCTGGCCGAAGATCTGGTCGAATCCTGCCTGCAGCGTTATGGCCTGGAAGGCAAGGTCATTGCCACCGCACAAGGCGAAGCGCTGGACCTGATCCGCTTCCGTCATCCGTTCTACGAGCGCCTCTCGCCTGTCTACCTGGCCGAGTACGTCGAACTGGGCGCTGGCACCGGCGTGGTTCACTCCGCGCCGGCCTACGGTGAGGACGACTTCCGTACCTGCAAGCAGTACGGCATGGTCAACGACGACATCCTCAGCCCGGTGCAGAGCAACGGCGTGTACGTGGCCGACCTGCCGTTCTTCGGCGGCCAGTTCATCTGGAAGGCCAACCCGAATATCGTCGCCAAGCTCGACGAAGTTGGCGCGCTGCTCAAGCACGCGGCCATCAACCACAGCTACATGCACTGCTGGCGCCACAAGACCCCGCTGATCTACCGCGCCACCGCACAGTGGTTCGTTGGCATGGACAAGCAGCCGCAGACCGGCGCCACCCTGCGCGAGCGCGCGCTGGAAGCCATCACCGAAACCGAGTTCGTGCCCAACTGGGGCCAGGCGCGCCTGCACGGCATGATCGCCGGCCGTCCGGACTGGTGCATCTCGCGTCAGCGCAACTGGGGCGTACCGATCCCGTTCTTCCTGCATAAGGCCACCGGCGAGCTGCACCCGCGCACCGTCGAGCTGATGGAAGAAGTTGCCCAGCGCGTCGAGAAAGAAGGCATCGAAGCCTGGTTCAAGCTCGACGCCGCCGAACTGCTGGGCGACGAAGCCGCGCAGTACGACAAGATCAACGACACCCTGGACGTCTGGTTCGACTCCGGCACCACCCACTGGCACGTGCTGCGCGGCTCCCACGCCGAGCTGGGCCACGCCAGCGGCCCGGCCGCCGACCTCTACCTGGAAGGCTCCGACCAGCACCGCGGCTGGTTCCATTCCTCGTTGCTGACCGGCTGCGCCATCGACGGCCACGCGCCGTACCGCCAGTTGCTGACCCACGGCTTCACCGTGGACGAGTCCGGCCGCAAGATGTCCAAGTCCCTGGGCAACACCGTGGTGCCGCAGACCGTGATCGATAGCATGGGCGCCGACATCCTGCGCCTGTGGGTCGCGTCTACCGATTATTCCGGCGAGATCGCCGTTTCGCAGACCATCCTGCAGCGTAGCGCCGACGCCTACCGTCGTATCCGCAATACCACGCGCTTCCTGCTGTCCAACCTGTCCGGCTTCGACCCGGCCAAGGACCTGCTGCCCAACGACCAGTTGCTGGCCCTGGACCGCTGGGCCATCGACCGCGCGCTGCAGCTGCAACGCGAGCTGGAAGAGGCCTACCGCGACTACCGCTTCTGGAACGTCTACTCCAAGGTGCACAACTTCTGCGTGCAGGAGCTGGGCGGCTTCTACCTGGACATCATCAAGGACCGCCAGTACACCACCCAGGCGAACAGCGTTGCCCGCCGTTCCTGCCAGACCGCGCTGTTCCACATCGCCGAGGCCCTGGTGCGTTGGATCGCGCCGATCATGGCCTTCACCGCCGAGGAAATCTGGAGCTTCATGCCGGGCGAGCGCGCCGAGTCGGTGATGCTGACCACCTGGTACGACGGCCTTTCGGAACTGCCGGCCGACGCCGAACTGGATCGCGCCTACTGGGACGAGGTCATGGCTGCCAAGGCCGCCGTGAACAAGGAACTGGAGAACCTGCGCAGCGCCAAGACCATCGGTGGCAACCTGCAGGCCGAGATCACCCTCTACGCTGAAGACTCCCTGGCCAAGCGCCTGGAGAAGCTCGGCAACGAGCTGCGCTTCGTGCTGATCACTTCCGCTGCCACCGTCGCGCCGCTGTCCGCAGCGCCCGCCGATGCGGTAGCGAGTGAACTGCCGGGCCTGAAACTGCAGGTCGTGAAGTCGTCCCACGCCAAGTGCGGCCGTTGCTGGCACTTCCGCGCGGACGTCGGCAGCAATGCCGCGCACCCGGAACTGTGCGGCCGCTGCGTCGAGAACATCGAAGGTGCCGGCGAGGTTCGTCACTATGCCTAATGCCGATCGCTTCGGTCGCCTGCCCTGGCTGTGGATTACCGTGCTGGTGTTCGTCCTGGATCAGGTCTCCAAGGCCTTCTTCCAGGCCGAGCTGACCATGTACCAGCAGATCGTGGTCATCCCGGACCTGTTCAGCTGGACCCTGGCCTACAACACCGGCGCCGCGTTCAGCTTCCTCGCCGACAGCTCGGGCTGGCAGCGCTGGCTGTTTGCCCTGATCGCCATCGTGGTCAGCGTCGTGCTGGTGGTCTGGCTCAAGCGCCTCAAGCGCGGCGAGACCTGGCTGGCCATCGCCCTGGCCCTGGTGCTGGGCGGCGCGCTCGGCAACCTGTACGACCGCATGATCCTGGGCCACGTGGTGGACTTCATCCTCGTCCACTGGCAAGACCGCTGGCGCTTCCCTGCCTTCAACCTGGCCGACAGTGCCATCACCGTCGGCGCCATCATGCTGGCGCTGGACATGTTCAAATCGAAAAACTCCGGAGAGACCGCCAATGGTTGATGTCCGTATTGGTGGTGATTCCCAAGTCACCCTGCATTTCGCCCTGAAGCTCGAAGACGGCAACGTCGTCGACAGCACCTTCGACAAGCAGCCGGCCACCTTCAAGGTCGGTGACGGCAACCTGCTGCCGGGCTTCGAGCAGGCACTGTTCGGCCTCAAGGCCGGCGACAAGCGCACGCTGACCATCGAACCGGAAGCGGGCTTCGGCCAGCCAAACCCGGCCAATGTGCAGGTGATGCCGCGCGACCAGTTCCAGGACATGGAGCTGGCCGAGGGCCTGCTGGTGATCTTCAACGATGCCGCCAAGACCGAGCTGCCGGGCATCGTCAAGGAATTCGACGAGCAGCACGTCACCATCGACTTCAACCATCCGCTGGCCGGCAAAACACTGGCCTTCGAAGTCGATATCATCGATGTACAGCCAGCCTGAATGAGCGGGCGGCCCGCACGCTGCGGGCCGTTTCGCACCAGGCGAAGTATTCCTACCGGCCCCTCGTGGGCCGGCTTGCGTAGCACCCGAGGCCACCATGCAAATCAAACTCGCCAATCCCCGCGGCTTCTGTGCCGGCGTCGACCGGGCGATCGAGATCGTCAACCGCGCCCTCGACGTCTTCGGCCCGCCGATCTACGTGCGCCATGAAGTGGTGCACAACAAGTTCGTGGTGGAGAACCTGCGCAACCGCGGCGCCGTGTTCGTCGAAGAGCTCGACCAGGTGCCGGACGACACTATCGTCATCTTCAGCGCCCACGGCGTTTCCCAGGCCGTGCGCAAGGAAGCCGAGAACCGCGGCCTGAAAGTCTTCGACGCCACCTGCCCGCTGGTGACCAAGGTGCATATGGAAGTCGTGCGCTACAGCCGCGACGGCCACGAGTGCATCCTGATCGGCCACGAAGGCCACCCGGAAGTCGAAGGCACCATGGGTCAGTATGACGACTCCAATGGCGGCGCCATCTACCTGGTAGAAGACGAGGCGGATGTTGCCGCGCTGCAAGTGCGCAATCCGGAGGCACTGCATTTCGTTACCCAGACCACCCTGTCGATGGACGACACCTCAAAGGTGATCGACGCCCTGCGCGCGAAATTCCCGCATATCCAAGGCCCGCGCAAGAACGACATCTGCTACGCCACCCAGAACCGCCAGGATGCCGTCAAGGAACTGGCCGACCAGTGCGACCTGGTGCTGGTGGTTGGCAGCCCGAACAGCTCCAACTCCAACCGCCTGCGTGAACTGGCGGAGCGCATGGGCACGCCTGGTTACCTGATCGACGGCGCCGAGGACATGCAGAGGGAGTGGTTCGATGGCGTGCAGCGCATCGGTATCACCGCCGGCGCTTCGGCCCCGGAAGTGCTGGTGCGCGGCGTGATCCAGCAATTGCGCGATTGGGGGGCGGAGCCTGAAGTTGAACTCGACGGGCGAGAGGAGAGCATTACCTTCTCTATGCCAAAGGAACTACGCGTCAAGGCGCTCTGAGCGCGGATAAGTCCTGGCAAGAAAAAAGCCCGATCAGTTGATCGGGCTTTTTTATTGGGCACTTACTTCCAGCAGTCTGTGACGCTGGCGCCCGTAGCGCTTACGCCTTTGACTCCGGCGCCGTTGAGCGTGAGGTTGCCGCAGGCTGTATCAGCAACCTGGGGGCCCGCTCGTGTGGCCGTCAGGATGTAGCCGCTGTTATCGGTGCCAACGCTCAAGGTGTACTTCCCGGTGTCCGACTTGACTGCCGTCGAGCTACCGGTGCCCGTGGTGTTGCGCATACCGAGCTTGCCCAGATCGGTAGCGCTGACGACATAGGCGTAGTTCTGGGCGTAGTAGCGCTCCTGCCGTGCAGCAGCGTCATTGAGCATTGACTGAGCTTCACTGCGATTCGCTCGCAGAACATAGTTTGAATAGCTTGGGTAGGCGATGCCCGCCAGGACGCCGATAACCGCGACCACGATCATCAACTCCATCAGCGTGAAGCCTGCGGACATGCTTGCAGAGGTTTTCATCGTGCTTCCTCAGGGATGGCTCGCCAAGTCTGGCGCCCGGTGGAGGTCGGGCCAGAGCTGTACATCATGCCGCTGCCCAAACCTGGAGAGGTGTAAATTTCACCATTGTTGGTAGTGAAACCACCTGCGCCGGGCTTCTTGTAACCCGACACCACGCTGTTACCACTACCGTAGGTGTCACCATCATTAATGGTCTTGTCATTGTTCAAGTCGAACACGTTGTACTTGGTCCGACCACCTGTGTACGGGTCGAGACCATAGATCCACGAGTCGACACCTTCCTTGCATGGGTCGGCATTGGGGGTCAGCGTGTTGACCAGTAGTGTCGTGCCGCGAGTCGACATCGGGTTGATCATCATTTCGCCGCTCAGGGTACTCGAGCCATCGATCTTCAGGTCCAGGACCCAACCCCACTTGTTCACGCTGCTGTCCGTCGTGTCGGTGGCGTTGGTGGTGTACCACTGGATCGAGTTCTGACTGACTGTGCGAATACCCTCTACGTTGGTATTGCTGGCGAATGGATTGTTCGCAGCTTCCTCGGTGATGGTCTGGGTAACAAGATTGCTGCGCGCCAGTGCCGGATTAGGGGCCGAAGTGCTTTGCGCGCGGGTCTTGCGGTCCCAGATGCCGTAGATGCTCTGGGCTCGGGTCGAATCGACGTTGCCGTCAGTGGTTTCGAAGTATTTACCGGTTCCGAAGATCACGAGGTAGCCCAGGGTCGTCGGATGCCGTACCAGCGACGGTGCCGCCATGATGGTCTGTGCGGTCGCGCCGGTAGCGCGGCTGTCCTTGGCGGTGTAGAGCGGCTTTCCACCGTAGGAGACGGCGAAGTCATTGGCATTGCTTGTGGAATCCACAATCCCCCCGGTGCCGCGCTTGAAGGGATCGGTTCCGCTGTTGTCGCGGGCGCTAGCGGGGAACAGATCGAAGCGCCAGAGGTTGCCTTGCAGGTCGCCCGCGTAGGCGTAGTCGGCCACGCCATCGCTGTTGTTATCGGCCAGCTTCACGCTGGACATGCCGTTGGCCTTGGTGATGTCGCCGGTGACGACCAGCTCCTTGATCATGTCACCGGTTTGCACGTCGAAGATCATCAGCGATGCCTTGTCGGCGTCGGTTGCGCTCTGGTTTCCGTAGCCGTTGCCGGTGACTACCGCCCATTTGCCGTTGTGCAGGCGGGCAATGGACGGCGTGGGGAAGGTGTAGCCCATGTTGGTGTAGGTGCTGCTGGTATCGAAGCTCTTTTCCCAGAGCAGGGTGATGGCATCCGGATTGGTAATGTCCAGCGCGAACATCGAGCGGCCGCCAGCGCGGAGGGTACCGACCAGAACGGTATGCCAGGCATCGCCGTAATAGACGTCCGATACCACAGGCGTGCCGTCGACAAAGAACTGGTGAGCGCCGCCCTTGTACTTCTTGGCGGGTAGCTTGTAGAGGTTCTCGATCACGGCACTGGGCACGTAGGAGAAGACTTCGGCGCCGGTGCGGGTGTCGAAACCATGAAGCATGCCGTCGTTACTGCCGACGTAGACCATCGGACGGCGGGCCGGGTTGCCGCCCTCCGCGCTATTGGCGGTACGGAACGCCGCGTATTTGCTGCTTCCATCCGTGGTGGCACCATCGATCGAGTCGGCAAGATAGGCCAGATACTTCGGTGTGCCGACGAGTACCGGCGACGAGTTGATGATGTCGCCAACGACGCTGCTGCGCTCGCGGAACTGGCCGGAGGCGCTGCCTTCGTTGCTCTGGTCGCCACGTACGTAGGCGACGCGCTGCGCACCCTTGGTATCGGCAGTGGAGTTGGTGGTGTCGTAGTCGCGGTTCAGCAAGGTCTGCTGGGCCGTGCTGAGGTTCGCCCAGGTGAAGTCCTTCAGCTTGCTGGTGCCCGAGCTGCTGAACATCTTGATATTGCGGGTTGAGGCCTGCACGCCGTTGAGGGTCGTTGCCAGGTCCCAGGATTGGGTGCGAGCCCCATTGCTGTCGATGGTGTATTTGATCAGGTTGCCGGACCAGTCTTCGCTGTTGAACTGGGTCTCGTAGACCTCGCGAGTAATGGTGTCCTCTACCACCGAGGCAGTTACGCCCGGGGCACTGGCCGATGCAGTGCGGTTACTAATGCGGTTGATAATCGTGCGGAAGGCTTCGACGATCTTGTCCGGGCTGTCGGCGCTGAAGAACTCGCCGCGGGAGTTGATTGCGGTGTGCCAGAGGTCGTAGACGTTGTTGGCGCTGTCCGCACTGGCTGCCGGCCAGGCGGTGCCATTCTTGAGCGCGGTGTAGCCCGCGCCACCATAGGTGTCGCCACTCCACGGAATGCCCGGCTTGTCGAGGGCGCTGGTCAGGCCCAGGCCGATGGTGTAGTTCACCAGATGTTGCCAGGTGGCCGGGTCGTTCCGCGGGTCCCAGTACTCGGCGGTCGCATCGCTGGTGTTGGGGGCGACCAGAAGCGGCTTCACATCGTTGTCGAGACTGGTATTGGCGTCAGTCGCCCAGTAGTGGAAGGCCAGATCGGCCAAGGTGTTCTGGGTCGCGTCGTTGAACGGCGCCTGCTTGCTGTAGGTCTTGCCGTCGGGCAGGGTCGTGTTGTTCTGGTCAGGCTTGAGGGTGGCGCTGGTGGAGCCGTTGTCGCCGTTCCACATACCGTCAGTCATCATGATCTGATAGCTGGGGCGGCAGGCGTAGGTCGGACTTTGCACCGTGGTGCCGCGGCCGCCACTGGAGGTGAACGGGTTGGGGTCATATGCCCAGGCGTCCGAGGTCTTCAGGAACTCGCCGGCACGGCTCATGGCCAGACGCAACGAGGTGCCGTCCACGAAGGGAACACCCGTCAGCCAGGTGAAGAAATTGCCGCGGTGCTGATCGGAAAACTTGCGGAAGTAGTTCGTGCCGCAACTGCTGGAGTTCAGAGTGGTGCAGCTGTTCAGCGTCTGCCAGGTCAGGCGGATGCTGGTGGGCAGGCTGTTGAAGGCCAGGTTCGCCGCGCTGAGGGTGGCGAGGGCCCGAGTACGGTAGAACGAATACCAGATGGCGAAGTTCTGGCGTTCGTCCGTATTTCCTACACCGGAGGTGGCGGATACCGTGACCAGTCGATAGCAGTTGTCGTCGGCAGTGCTGGAGGTGCAGCCAGTCAGGGTCGAGTCATAGACGTAGTAGTACGCCGGTACTCTGCTCTGAGTACGATCTGGTCGGCTGACTGTGGTGGTGGTCGTGACGGTGGTCGTAGCGTTGACGATGAGTGTGTAACGGGTGCTGCTACCGCTGTTCTTCTTACAGCTGACAAAGGCGTAGGTGGTGGTCGTGGTGGTGTCGACCTTGGTGGTGTTACCGTCGCTCCCCGTCGTCGTGTTGGAGTTCGTCGAGGTATCAGGGGCCACCACGTTGTTGCTGGGGCAGCTACGCAGGTTGGTACTGTAAGTGTAGTTGTTGGTGACTTGCGGATTGCCTGTCGTGGTGTTCTGACTCAGGACCTTGGGGCCGAAGTCGGCGTCAGGGTTCTGGACGTACTGACGCCAGCCGTAAGTAGGGTCGGTGGAGGTGAAGCTGGAGCCGGGGGCGCTGGCTGGGTCGGAGTTGCGTGTGACCCAGTAGGAGGTGCTCAGGTCCGTGGTGCCAGTACTGGTCTTCAGACCGTTGGAATAGGCCGCCGTAAAGGAAGTCGAGTAGCCCGGATTTGCCCGCGAGCCGTCACTGTTCACCTTGGTTGGGATCAGATAGGTCACTGCCGGATTGTAGTACATCGGGTTGAACACAGCTGCCTTGAAGCGCCGGTAGGCGCCATTGTCACCCATGCTGTCCGGCGCGAAGGCGTAACGCATACTGCCCGAGTCATCCAGGGTGAGGACGAGGTTGGGGGCAACCGATTCGGAAAGGATCAACGGCGACTGCGCAACGTTGAGCAACGTTGCCTGAGCTTGTTGAGTGCCGCCGAACAGCGCCAAGCAGGTCAGCAGGCTGATCGCTGCTTTGCGAGAGAAAGTCGTGAGTCTCATCAACGGTCACCGTTGTCGAAAAGTTTGGCGGTGGTCGAACGCAGGTAAGCGGCATTGCTCGTGGTGGTCGTCGAAGCCTTGGCATTGACTTCGTAACGGAACGTGCCCGTCTGGTTCATCATGTTGCCGTACTCGGGATTCTCGGCTTCGCCGGATTCCGCACCGCCTGGCGCAGGCAGTGCGTACCAGACGATGGGCATCCTGCTATCGGCTTGCGTACCGTCCTTGGGGTAGTACGCGCGTGACAGGCCGGCTGTTGCGAACAGCAGCGAATAGGTGGCGGTGTTATTGCGCAGCTTGAGCAGGCACGGGTCCGGTACCGTCCCGGCGGCTGCTGTTGCGCAGGACGCTGTCGGCTCCAGAGGACGCAACCGGTTGATCATCGAGTATTCGCCATCGCGCAGACCTGCCTCGGCACCGTTCGACAGACGCTGCTGTTCCACGAAGTTGGCAGTAATGCGCGACTCCAGCGCCACTTCTCGAGTGCTGGAGAGTGCCAGCAGGGTGACCAGCAGCAGGATAACCAGCGCGATGAACAGCGAGGCGCCGGTTTGCTTGTTCCGCGAGCCGTAAGACTTGCTGAGGGGCTTTGCGGTCATCATGGCGTCAGATTCCTGAGAGTGACGGTGTTCTGGCTGAATTGATAAAGCTGGCTCTTGTCGGCGTTTTTCAGCGCGGTGACTTCAGCGGCTGTAGCGCCGCTGTAATCCTTCCAGTTCTGCAGGGCGTTGTCGGCAGTACTGGCATCGCGCACATAGTTGGAACTGCTGCGAGTCAGCGTGATGAATCGCACAGCAAGAATCGGCTGGGTCGTAGTGGGGCTCGCCGTGTATTGAGTGATGTTGCGCGGGCTGGCGGCGCTACCGACGCCAAAAACGAAGCGAAGGTCCGCCAGGCCGCTCATCATGATCGCGTCCTTGGTCGTAGTGCCGGCCTGGCGTGTGCACACCAGATTGTTGTTGGCACTGTCGAACCAGATCCGCTCTACGAAGTTCTCGGTCGACTTGGTGTAGGGTGATGTGAAGTCGGCGGCGGTTGCGACTGCGTTGCCCTGGCAGTCTCGATCATTGCTATCGCGTGGCTGGTAGCGGATGCAGACCGAATTTGCGCTGATGCGCATCACGGTCTGGCCGGCGGCGAAGTTGCAGCCTGACAGGTTTTCCGCCTTGAATGCCGAATCGATCGGCTCATCCGGGCGGCGGCGGTAACCTGCCTTCGCTAGCTCCTGCTGCAGGAAGATCAGCGAATAGCGAGAACCTTCCTGATTCTCCGACTGGCTTTGCTGGAAGGTATAGCTGCGCTTGTTATCGATGTAGATCTGAGTAACCCCTACGATGAGAAAGCTGCTGATGGCCAGCGCGACCATCAGTTCGATCATCGAGAGGCCGCGCTGCAGGTGTCGGTTGTTCATCTCGAATTCCTAGATTTCGGTGCGCAGGCGGTAGTAACAGGTGGTTGCTGTACTGTTATCCATGCACTCTCCGGGCTTGACGGTCCATGCCAGCTGGATCTCTACGGCCGAGCCGTCGCCACAGCTATTGGCGTTAAGCGATCGGCAAACGTAAAAGTCGCTGGTGAGCAGCGAGCTGGCACCGGGCAGCAGCTTTCCGGCCTTCTGTCCCCAGCAGGCCAACTGTTCTGACTGAACATTGGAGGGGGAGCTGCAACCGGCGGTAGGGACGTCGGGGAAGGCGCTGTTGGCAGCCTTGTAGAACCCAGAGCTTGCTGGCAGGCCGGTCGGGTTGGCACGAATCATTTCGACCAGATCGTTGGCCAGCGCGGCGGCAGTATTGCGCTGCACTGAATCCTGGGTGTAGCTCACGGTCCGTCCTTGCAGAGCGACCATGCCGAGCACGCCGATGCAGACCAGCACCAACGTGATGAGTACTTCGATCATGCTGAAGCCGCGGATATTCTTCATCGTGGATCTCACGAGGGGGTGCAGGAGCTCAGGGCAGCGCTACCGTCCTTACCCTGGGCGTTGAGTTTCACGAAACCGCTGGCCTGAATGCTCAGCTTGTAGCCGGACGAGGCCGTGCTGTTCGCGCAGGCAATGAGGTCTGCTGAGCCGCTGGCGGTGCCATTCGAGCGGAAGGTCAGGCTGGTTACCGATGCTGACACCGTGACGCCGGTGGGTGGGGTAAATGAACGCAGGACCGTTGCACTGGCGTCGGTGCAACTCTTGCGAACACTCCATACGCCGCTACTGGCACAGATATTCATGCTCTGATTGTTCTGTACCGCCGTACTTCGCGCGTACTGAATCAGACTTGCCAGTTCGTTGCTGGCTGATTGAAGGCGGGAGTTGGTGATGGCGGTACTGAAGCTTGGTAGTGCAACGGCGACGAAGATCGCCGCGACAAACACCACCATCATCAGCTCGATAACGGTAAACCCCGCCGATGCCTTACGGCGCGACATGGCGCATTCCTCGCTTTTTAGATAGCGGCAATGCTGCCTTGTCTTGTGGGAAATGTCCTTTTTCTATAGATGACCGTTCGCGATAGGGCGATATCCGGTCATGTGCGCCGGGTTTATGTGAACTGTGTTGCTGAGGAACTGCGAAGTCGATCAGCGGGAGCAGAACTCCTCGGTGCCTCCTGATTCCGTGCGAATGCGCCCCACTTTGTTGAACACGACGCGAAAGCTCGACTGACCCTCACCGCAGATGGTCAGTGTGCTCGAGTGAAACGCGCCATTGGGCTGGATGGCGTTGCCGCGTGGGGTGAAGTGAATGTAGCGGCGCGAGGTGTTGTCGGTGCGGATGCTGATGCCGTTCAGTGGGCCGTGGGCGGCAAGCGGTGATTGCTGGGGTTCTCGTGTTCCGCGGTTGCCGGAATCGGCGAAGACCTCCCAGCCGGCGGCCCAGTCGCCGCTGATTGCAGCGATGCTGGTCGGTTGCCCGCTGTGTGCGGCGGATTCTCGGGTGTAGTCCAGGGCGTTGCGCAGCTCCTGGGCAGCAGTACTGGCGCGCTGGTTCTTCAGCATTTCGCTGAATGACGGTGCTGCGATGGACAGTGCGATGGCGAGGATCGCAAGCGCGGAAAGCAGTTCGATGAGGGTGAAACCTTTTCCTCTGGGCATGGTTCATTTCCGGGCGACCGAGATGGGGGAAGTATTGGCGGCAACCCGGTTGGCGCTTGTCGTCGAACTGGACATGGTGTGTAGGAGCGGTCCGATGCCGCATCGACTTCCGTCTTGCTCCGTCAAGGATCCAGGCCCGGTATAGTGTGCGGCCGGCGATGGGCCGTTGATTTTCCTGTGATGTGGGGCGTGGTATGCCGGACATGATCGTGGTGGGCGGTGGGGTAGTCGGGATGCTGACTGCCTGGACTCTGGGTCAGGCAGGTGCCGAGGTGGTGCTGCTGGAGAAGGGCGAGACCGGGCGCGAAGCGTCCTGGGCTGGCGGTGGCATCGTCTCGCCGCTTTATCCGTGGCGCTACAGCGCGGCAGTCGCCAACCTGGCCCACTGGTCGCAGGACTTCTACCCGCGGCTGGGTGACCGACTGCTCACCGATACCGGGCTCGACCCGGAAGTACATGTCACGGGCCTCTACTGGCTGGACCTCGATGACCAGGCCGAAGCTCTGGCTTGGGCCAAGGCCCATGGTCGCCCGCTTGCGGAAGTGGACATCGGCGCCGTGCATGACGCCGTCCCAGTGCTGGGGCAGGGCTTCGAGCGTGCCGTATACATGTCCGGGGTAGCCAACGTGCGCAATCCGCGCCTGGCCAAGTCGCTGCGCGAGGCGCTGCTGCGACTTCCGAACGTCAGCGTGCGCGAGCAGGTCGAGGTAACCGGCTTCCTGCGCGAGGGCGAGCGTGTGAACGGCGTGCGCACTGAGCAGGGCGATTTCATTGCCGATTCAGTGGTGCTGGCGGCCGGTGCCTGGAGCGGCGAGTTGTTGGCGAAGCTGGGCCTGCAGCTGCCGGTGGAGCCGGTGAAGGGGCAGATGATCCTTTACCGCTGCGCCCCGGACTTCCTCTCCAGCATGGTGCTGGCCAAAGGTCGCTACGCGATTCCGCGCCGCGATGGGCACATCCTGATAGGCAGCACGCTGGAGCATGCCGGTTTCGACAAGACTCCGACGGGTGAGGCCTTGAGCAGCCTGCGCGCCTCTGCCGAGGAGCTGATCCCCGCGCTGGCGGGCAGGGAGCCGGTGAATCACTGGGCCGGGCTGCGTCCGGGCTCGCCGCAGGGCATTCCCTTTATTGGCGAGGTGCCCGGCCATCAGGGCCTGTGGCTGAACACCGGTCACTATCGCAATGGCCTGGTGCTGGCGCCGGCGTCCTGCCAGTTGCTGGCGGACCTGATGCAGAAGCGCTCGCCGATCATCGAGGCGGCGCCCTACGCGCCGGAAGGGCGCCTGGTGGCGACGCCCATCGTCTAGGGGCGGCTGGGCTGGGGATCAGTCGATCCCCAGTTTCTTCAGGCGATAGCGCATGGAGCGGAAGGTCAGGCCCAGGCGCTGCGCCGCCGCAGTGCGGTTCCAGCGAGTCTCTTCCAGGGCCTGCATGATCAGCTTGCGTTCGATGTCTTCGAGGTAATCCTCAAGGTTGTCGATCTGCGCCAGGCTGGCTTCGCCACCGCCGTCCGGGGAACTGGTCTCGGCCAGACGCAGGTCGTGGGGCTGGATAACGTCGTCTTCGCAAAGCGTGTAGGCGCGCTCGAGCATGTTCTCAAGCTCCCGCACGTTGCCCGGGAAGCGGTAGCTCTTGAGCTTCTCCAGGGCATCGGCGCTGACCGAGGCGGCCGTCAACCCGCTGTCGCCGGCGAGGCGTTTGAGTACGCGATCGGTCAGCAGCGGGATGTCTTCACGACGCTCGCGCAGGGGCGGAACCCGCAGTTCGATGACGTTCAGGCGATAGTATAGGTCCTGACGGAAGCGCCCGGCGGCCACTTCGGCGG
>NZ_LZDG02000088.1:0-2459 GCF_001672555.2 Pseudomonas sp. AU11447
ACGGCGATGCGGCTCATTACCTCGCTGCCGGTGCCGCTGCTCCAGAGGATCGGCAGCAGGCCGGCGATGATCACGGCCACCGTCATAGCCTTGGGGCGAACGCGCTGTACTGCGCCTTCGCGGATAGCGGCGAGCAACGCGTCTGGACCGCTGTTATCCGAGCGTTCAGACCAGGCGTTCTTCAGGTAGACCAGCATGATCACCCCGAACTCCGCCGCGACGCCGGCCAGGGCGATGAAGCCAACCCCCGTGGCCACCGACAGGTTGAAACCCATCAGGTACAGCAGCCACACGCCTCCGGTGAGGGCGAAGGGCAAGGTCGCCATGATCAGCACGGCCTCGTCGAGGCGCCTAAAGGTCAGGTAGAGCAATACGAAGATGATCGCCAGGGTCGCCGGCACCACCAGCTTGAGCCGGGCGTTGGCGCGCTCCAGGTATTCGAACTGGCCGGAGTAGCTCAGGCTCATGCCCGGCGCGAGCCGCACGTCGCGCTCCACAGCTTGGCGCAGGTCTGCCACCACCGAAGCCAGGTCACGGCCGCGCACGTCGACGTAGACCCAACCGGAAAGACGAGCGTTCTCGCTCTTGAGCATCGGCGGACCTTCGCTGATGCGCACCCGCGCCACGCTACCCAAGGTGATTTGGGCACCCAGGGCGGTGTAGATCGGCAACTGCTGCAGCGCATCGACCGAGTCGCGCCACTCGCGCGGATAGCGCACGTTGATCGGGTAGCGGGCGAGGCCTTCCACCGTCTCACCAACGTTCTCCCCGCCGATGGCGCTGCTGACGATGGCCTGCACATCGGCGATGTTCATGCCGTAGCGCGCCGCCGCCTGGCGGTCGATATCGACGTCGATGTAGCGACCTCCGGTGAGGCGTTCGGCCAGCGCAGAACTCACACCGGGAATCCCCTTGACCACCCGTTCAACCGCCTGGGTGGCGCGGTCGATCTCGGCCAGGTCAGTGCCAGCAACCTTCACCCCGATGGGACTCTTGATGCCCGTGGCGAGCATGTCGATGCGGTTGCGGATCGGCGGAATCCAGATATTGGTCAGTCCCGGCACCTTCACCGCGCGGTCGAGCTCCTCCACCAGTTTTTCGCTGGTCATGCCCGGCCGCCACTCTTCCTTCGGCTTGAAGCGGATGGTGGTCTCGAACATCTCCAGCGGCGCCGGGTCGGTGGCAGACTCGGCGCGCCCGGCCTTGCCGAACACGCTGGCGACTTCTGGCACGCTGCGGATCAGGCGGTCGGTGCTCTGCAGCAGCTCGGAAGCTTTCTGCGCAGAGAGACCGGGCAGGGCCGAAGGCATGTACAGCAGGTCGCCCTCGTCCAGGGGCGGCAGGAACTCTCCGCCCAGGTGGGAGAGCGGCCACAGCCCGGTGAGAAAGATCACCAGCGCTGCTGCCAGCGTCGTGCGCGGCCGGCGCAGCACCGCGTCCAGGGCAGGCTGGTAAATGCGGATCAGCCAGCGATTGAGCGGATTGCGTTGTTCCGAGGGCAGGCGTCCGCGAATCCAGTAACCCATCAGTACAGGTACCAGGGTCACGGAAAGCCCAGCGGCGCCCGCCATGGCGTAGGTCTTGGTGAACGCCAGCGGGCCGAACAAGCGGCCTTCCTGCGCCTGCAGGGTGAATACCGGAATGAATGACAGCGTGATGATCAGCAGGCTGAAGAACAGCGCCGGCCCGACCTCCACCGCGGCCTCGGTCATCACCCGCCAGTGCTGTTCACCGGCCAGCGGTGTGCCGGGGTGGCGCTCGTGCCAGGCCTCGATGCGCTTGTGTGCGTTCTCGATCATCACCACTGCCGCGTCGACCATCGCGCCGATGGCGATGGCGATGCCGCCCAGGGACATGATGTTGGCATTGATCCCCTGATGACGCATGACGATCAGCGCGATGAGTACGCCCACCGGCAGCGAAACAATCGCTACCAGCGAGGAGCGCAAATGCCAGAGGAAGGCCGCGCAGACCAGCGCGACGACGATGAACTCCTCGATCAACTTGTGGCTGAGGTTGGACACCGCGCGGTCGATCAGCTGGCTGCGGTCGTAGGTGGCGACGATCTCCACGCCCTCGGGCAGGCTCTTCTTCAGCGACTCCAGCCTGTCCTTCACCCGTGCGATGGCTTCGCGGGCGTTCTTGCCGCTGCGCAGGACTATCACTCCGCCAACCGCTTCGCCTTCGCCGTCCAGTTCGCCGATGCCCCGGCGCACTTCCGGGCCGAGCTGGATGCTGGCGACATCGCCCAGGGTCACCGGGCTGCCGTTGGCGGCCAGGCGCAGGGGGATCGCGCGGAAGTCCGCAAGGGTCTTCAGGTAGCCCGAGGCGCGCACCATGAACTCCGCCTCGCCCAGTTCGAGTACGCCGCCGCCGGTTTCCTGGTTGGCCTTGCCGATGGCCTCGATCACCTGGCCCTGGGTGATACCCAGGCTGGCCAGCCGCACCGGGTCGAGCAG